>CAZAAF010000096.1:0-11232 GCA_964482575.1 uncultured Verrucomicrobiota bacterium
CGCGGGCAAGGACGTGCCGGTCAAGGTGAACGCCGAGCCGATTCGCAAGACCACCGATTTCACGGATGACAAACCCCCGGCGGGGGAGTTGCAGTATTTCGTGCGCGCCGTCAAGGGCGGCAGGGAGGGCAAGGGCTCCGAGACGGTCACCGTCACGCCCTGCGCCGAGGGCCGGCCGTATATCAGCATCAAGCTCGACGGCAACTACCAGTTCCAGAAGGCCGGCATCGCCGACCTCAACGGCGACGGCCGCTATGATTTTGTCATCAAGCAACCGCACGACAACATCGATCCCTACAAGGAGTATTGGAAGCGCAGTCCCGACACCTACAAGCTCGAAGCCTACCGCCACGACGGCAAGTTTCTCTGGCGGTACGATCTCGGCTGGTCCATCGAGCGCGGCATCTGGTATTCGCCGTACGTCGTCTATGATTTCAATGGCGACGGTCGCGCCGAAGTGGCGGTGAAGATCGGCGAAGGCGACCCGCGCGATGTCGACGGCCGCGTCAGCACCGGCCAGGAGTGGCTCGCCATCCTCGACGGCCAGACCGGCAAGGAACTCGCGCGCGCGCCATGGCCGTCGCGCGACCGGTTCCCCGATTACAACTTCTTTTGCCGCAACCAGATCGGCGTCGCCTATCTCGACGGCAAGACCCCGTGCATCATCGTCGAGCGCGGCACCTACAACGTCATCAAACTGGCCGCCTACGAGTTCCACGGCGGCAAACTCCGCCAGCTCTGGACGTGGGAGGAGCGCGAGGAGAGCACCCGCTACCGCGGCCAGGGTGCGCATTGCCTCCGCGCCGCCGACGTGGACGGCGACGGGCGGGATGAGGTCATCATCGGCTCGGCGGTGATTGACGACAACGGCGTCGGTCTCTGGAGCACGGGCATGGGCCATCCCGACAACACCATGGTCGGCCAGCTCGATCCTTCGCGGCCCGGTTTCCAGATCCACTACGACATGGAGACGCGCCAGCAAACCAACGGCATTTGCATGGTGGACGCGAAGACCGGCAAAATCCTATGGGGCCTCGCCGAGCCGACCAAGCACGTGCATTCGTCCGGCTTGTGCGCCGACATCGACCCGGCGCATCCCGGCTGCGAATGCTACGGTGGCGAACGCGACGACAAGACCAAGCGCTGGCTGTTCAGCGCGAAAGGCGAGTTGATTTCCACGAAGGACATGGGCGGCCTCGCGCCGCGCGCGGCCTACTGGGACGCCGGGCTCCAGCGTGCGTTGTTGACCGGTCACCGGCTGGCCCGGTTTGGCGGCGAGGAACTCGCGCCGCGCATCGAAGGCGATATCGTCGCCGTCGTGGACATCCTCGGTGACTGGCGTGAGGAGATCATCACGAGCCTGCCGGGGGAGTTGCGCATCTATTCGACGACGATTCCCGCCGCGGACCGCCGTCCCTGCCTGATGCAGGACCCGATTTATCGGAACGATGTCATCGGCGCGGCGCAGGGCTACTACCAGATTCCCTGCCTCAGCCTCCTCCCGTCGGCGAACCCGCCGTGGTGAGAAAGCGGATGCCCGCGAATCACGGCCGTCCGGTTTTTTGCACCGCGTACAGCCGGTTCATCGTGGCGATGTAGAGGACGCCGTTGGCGACGACCGGGGAGGCGTGGATCGGCGCGCCCATGTCCACCGTGGCGAGCAGCTTCTTCTCGCGGCTGGCGGCCAGGATCACCACCTCGCCCTTGCGCGTGGTGACGTACAGTTTCCCGTCGGCCACCATCGGCGAGGACCAGACCTCGCCCTGCACCTCGTGCGTCCAGCAGCCGCGGCCGGTGGCGGCGTCCACGCAGTGGATCGTCTTGCCGCAATCGGCGGTGAACACCAGCCCGTCGTGCACGGCGGGCGTCGAGCTGGTGTGTTTGTTCAACGGATACGACCAGACCTCGCCGGTGCGCGTGATGTCGCCGCTCCCGGCGGCGGCGTTGATGCACTTCAGCCACGCCTGCCGTTTGCCCCACCACATGTCGCCGCCGACCCCGACGTACACGCGGCCGTTGTGGAACACCGGCATGCCATAAATGTTTACCGGACTTTGCGTGCGATTCCGGAGGTAATCGTGGATGTTCTCCTTCGGCCCGGTCGGGTCGCAGTCGAACGACCAGACGTTTTTCAGCGTCGCCACACCCTCGCTGGCATCCTTCACCGCGTCGAAGGCATAGACGACGCCGTTGCCGCCGGCAAAGAAGATGAGCGGACGGCCGTTGACCTCGCCGAACGCGGGCGACGACCACGTGCAATGGAAGATGTTCGGCCCGATGTGTTCGTCGTCGCGCGCCACGAGCCGGCCGGTGGTCTTGTCGAGGACGACGAGACTCGGCGCGTCGGGCGAGGCGATGCCTTTGTGCGTGTCGTCCACGCCGTTGGAGGTGTTGGCGTAGAGGAAACGGCCGTGCAGCAGGAGGGAGCAATGGGCGGAATCGTGCTGGCGGACGCCGCACCCCTTGATCAGGTCGAACAGCCACAGGATGTCCGCGTCGGTCGGGCCCGGCTCGATCGGCGGCTGCCCGGCGGGAACCATGTGCCGGCCTTCGTCGCGGAACGGCCCGTCGTTGCCGTTGGCCATGCCGTGGAGATCGAGGCACATCACCTCGCCGCGGTTGCTGACAATATAGGCGCGGTCGCCCTCGATGGTGGCGGGCGAGCACAGGCCGTCGTGCGGCCAGTCCCAGAAGTTGCTCGTGGTGATCTTGGGGACGACGAGCTGCCAGCGGAACGTCCCGTCCTTCTCGTCGAAGCACATCACCACGCCGCGGTCGCCCGGCTGGCGCGGGTCGCGCGGGTCGTCGTTGTTGGTGCCGATGAGCACCTTGTCGGAGGCGACGACCGGCGTGGAGTACGTGGAGGTGCCGAGTGCGGCGGACCACTTGATGTTCCGTCCCGTCTTCGGATCGAAATCGTCCGGAAGGTTTTTCTCGGCAGCCACCATGTTGCGCGAGAGCGCCTGGCCCCACTGCGGCTGGTCGCCGGCCCGGGCGGACATGAGGAGGACCATGCCGAGCGCCGTACCGACGACCGGTCCTTTCCAACGATGGGTTTGCGTTGGCATTACTTCAACCTGCGTTTGTGCCGCATCGCGGCCGTGTCAGTCCGGATCGCCGGACAGCGCCACCAGCGCCTGCTGGACTTCGAGACGGTATTTCTCCACCATGGCGTCATCCGCATCGCGCGGCACGACAATGGGTTTGCCGACGCGCGCCGTGCAGCGGGCGAACGGCAGCGGGATGACCGTGCGGTCCCAGTTCTTGAGCCGTTTGCAGGGCTCGACCGTTGCGCTGACCGGCAGGATTGGCAGGCCGGTGACGGTGGCGAGCTTCACCACGCCGGCCTGGGCCACGTAGCGCGGACCGCGCGGACCGTCGGGGGTGATGCAGGCGTTGTAGCCTTCCATCGCCAGCCGCGTCAGTTCCAGAAAACCCTGGTTGGCGCGGCGGCTGGTGGAGCCGCGCACGGGGACAAAGCCGTATCGACGAACGACGCCGGCGGCGTATTCGCCGTCGCGGCTGGAACTGGCCAGCGCCGCGAGCGGCTGGCGGCCGACATACCAACGATACAGGCTCGGCATCAGCAGGATGCGGTTGTGCCAGAGGGTAAAAATGTAATTGCGATCCATCGCCGGCTTGATCAGACCACTGTCGTCGATCAGCCGGTAGCGCAGCGTGAACCCAATGCTGCGCATCAGGATATAGGCAAGCCAGTCAACCATGATTCATTCAAGGCTAGACGTTATGCGCGGCGTGTCAAAGAGAAACGGCGCGGCGGACGAATGCGGCGTCACGATCGCCGGCGTCAGGCGCGTTTCTTGAACGGATCTTTTGGACCCGGGTCCGTCCACGGTTTCAGGGGCTTCGACGGCAGCGCGCAGGCGGCGCCGGCCAGATAGACGAGGAACACGAGGACATCGAGGATCCAGCTCCAGTTGACCAGTTGCGGGTCCAGCCGGTAGCCGGCAGCCATCCCAAGCAGCGCCAGCGACAGCAGCGTGGCGGGTGTCGTGGCATGGGCGGCGAGATTGAACCCGCACGCCAGGCCGACGTTGCGCGTGGGCGACGCCAGCGCCGTCAGCAACAGCCCGCCGAGCAGCGCGAGGGCGAATCGCGTCACGAAAAACCAGGCTGCGGCCAGGGCAAACAAGGCCATGCACATGAGCAGCCACCACGAGTCCATGAAGGCGATGGCATCGAGCCGCTGCACGTCCATCGCCAGCCCGGGCGGCCACGCCAGCTGGAACGCATGGCCGCAGAGGACGCAGTCGGCGCCCCGTGGCCGCAGCGTGACCATGGCGTCGTAGCGGTGCTCCGGCGCGGGCGGCTCCTGGTCCACCGCCACGCGGACGAGCAGCATCCCGTGCGGACCGTCGTCGTAAAGGACGGGGAGGGTGCCGGGCGTAACGGCGAGCCGTCCGCCCGCGAGCACGAAGCCCGCCGTGCGCTGCGCCACACCGCGCAGGAGGGGTACGACCTGCGTCGCGAAAAAGAGCGTCACCACCAGCGCGCCAAGGCCCGCGAGCAAGCCGAGATAACTCACCGTCCTCCACAGGCGCAGGCCCGCCACGCGCGCGTAAAAGTCGAAACTCGCGCAGCTCCAAAACAACGACGCCGTTCGGGAAGGTTCGGTGGACATGTCGAAGCACTTGCCGCCGGGCTTGCAAGCCCGGGCGCGGTACGGATAATACCGGTCGTGCATCAACCGCGTCAATGGCTGCTTGTCATCATCAATTTCGCCGCGCGCCTGTTCGGCTGGCTGACGTTTGGCCTGTGCTTCCGCATCGAGCGCCGCGGAGGCCATCATCTGCCGCCCTCCGGCGGCGTGATGATCATCAGCAATCACATTTCCTGGTTTGACCCCATCCTGCTGAACATGGCCCTGCGCCGCCCTCCGAACTGGCTGGCGATGGTCGAGCTGTTCCAGAGCAGCTTTACGTACTGGTTTTTCACCCGCGCGGGCGTCATCCCGATCGACCGCAGCCAGCCCGGCAGCGCGCCGCTGAAGGAGGGCATCCGCCGGTTGCGCGCCGGGTACCCGCTCGTGGTTTTTCCCGAGGGCGGCATCCGCCACGGGCCGCGCTCCGTGCTCGGGGGCGACCCGGAGATCAAGGAAGGCGCGGCATTGATTGCGCTGAAGGCCGGCGTGCCGATCCTGCCGGCGCTGATTGACGGGGCGCGGGACACCTACGACAAACGAAACTGGTGGTTCCGCCGTTTCACCATCCGCCTCGCGCTGGGTGAGCCGTTCCGCCTGCCGCCGCGTTGCGACCGCGCCGGTGCGCACACGGTCATGCGCGAGAAGCTGCTGGCCCTGGCGGCCGAGGCCCGCCTGCCGGAGCGGAAGTGAATCGAGGGCGGCGCGACGCGCCGTTTACATCGGCTGGATCAGCCCGGCGCGGACCAGCGCCTTCAGCAGGTACGCCACAAATGCGCCGATGGCGGCGGACGCCGGCAGTGTCAACACCCAGGCCAGCACGATGGCCCGCGTGATGCCCCAGCGCACGGCCTTGATCCGGTACGTGGCGCCGACGCCCATGATGGCGGAGGTGATGACGTGCGTCGTGGAGACAGGAAACCCAAGGTGGCCGGTGGTCAGCAGCACGGAGGAAGCGGTCAGTTCCGCGCCGAACCCGTCGGCGTTGCGCAGGCGGGTGATGCGCATGCCCATGGTGCGGATGATGCGTTTGCCGCCCATCATGGTGCCGATGCCCATGACGATGGCGCAGGAGAGCTTGACCCACATCGGCACGTCCGCGTGCTGGGGCAGTTGTCCCGCCGCGATCAGCGCCAGCAGGATGATGCCCATCGTTTTTTGCGCGTCGTTCTGTCCATGCGACAGGGCCAGCAAGGCCGCCGAGAACGGCTGGATCATGCGGAAACGTTTGTTCACCAGCCCGTGCGGCGAATGTTGAAACATCCACGCCATGGCCATGGTTAGCAGGATGCCGATGACAAAACCGATGAAGGGCGACATCACGGTGGGAATCAGGACCTTCCAGACAATGGACATCCACTGCACGCCGTGGCCGTAGGTCACGAGCGTCGCGCCCACGATGCCGCCGATCAAACAATGTGAGGAACTGGACGGGATGCCGTAATACCAGGTCAGCAGGTTCCAGACGATGGCGCCGATGAGGCCGGCGAACACCGCCTGCAGCGTGATGACTCCGGGGTCCACGATGCCCGTGGCCACCGTGGCCGCCACGGAGGTGGACAGGAGCGCGCCGATGAAGTTCAGCGCGCCGGCCATGCCCAGCGCCTGCCACGGGCGCAACGCGCGCGTGGAGATGGACGTGGCGATGGCGTTGGCCGCATCGTGAAAGCCGTTGGTGTATTCGAAGAACAGCGCGGCCAGAATCACCGCAATGAAAAGGGTGCTCATGCGATCAGGATGTTGTCGTGGTCCGGCGGACGCTTCCCGGGTATCTACCTCCCGGCAGCCCGCCCGTTTCCTCAGGGCCTTAGGTATGCTTCAGGACGATGCGCACGATGATGTTCCCGGCATCGCGGAACCGGTCGAGCGTCTTCTCCAGCATCTCGTACACGTCCTTGCGCATGATGATCTCCTTGACGTCGGTCATCTCCGAGAAGAGTTTTTTCATCAGCTCCAGCATGAGCTTGTCGCCCTCGCCCTCGAGCCACTGGAGGATCTGGTTCTTGGCCCGGATTTCCTCCGGGTTCTTCATCTCGCGCAGGCTCTTGACCATGAAAACCATCGTGTCCGTGGCCCGCGTCACCAACTGGCTTTGCGTATGGAAATCCTTCTGCCACGGCCCGAGCCGGTAGGCCAGCAGCCGTTCGCCGATCCGCTCGATGTTCTTCGGAATCCGGTACAGCGCCTCGGAGAGGGCGATGATGTCCTCGCGGTCCAGCGGCGTCACAAACGTCCGGCACAACGCCTCGCTGATCTGCTGGGTGATCTGCTTGTCCTTGCGGCGGTGCGACTCGAAATCGCCCAGCGTGGCCGGCGGCCGGTCGTCGTTCAGGCTTTTCAGCAGCTTCTCCAGCAACGCGGCGCTGGCGCGCCCTTCCTCGGCGCTCGCCTCCAGCAGGTCGTAAAACTTTTCATCCTTCGGCAACAAACGGGAAATGTTCAGCATAAGTCCTCAGCATCGACATTTATTGTACCCAACCGGGCGCCTTCGGTCACGGCCCCCGGTTTTTGTCACACTCTTGTAACATAGCCGTCGTACCGCCGCCACATTTCTGTTACACTTTGGGGGACATGGGAGACACCATACTGATCGTGGACGACGAGCAGGACGTGCTGGATTTGCTCGTCTATCATCTGCAACGTGCCGGCTACAAGACCCTGACCGCGCGCGACGGCCAGACCGCGCTCCAGAAGGCCCAGGACCAGTTGCCCGCGCTGGTGGTGCTGGACCTGATGCTGCCGGAGGTGGAGGGGACCGAGGTCTGCAAACGCCTCAAGGCCGATGCCAAGACCGCGCGCATCCCCGTCCTCATGTTGACGGCCAAGGCCGAGGAACTGGACCGCGTGCTGGGGCTGGAACTCGGCGCCGATGACTACGTCACCAAGCCGTTCAGCCCCCGCGAGGTGGTCCTGCGGATCAAATCCATCCTGCGCCGCGCGCAGGGCGAGGGCGAGCCGGCCGAGGTGCTGAAATTCGGCGGGATTGTCGTGGACCTCTCCAAACACGAGGTCACGGTGAAGGGCAAACCCCTCGAGCTGACCGCCACGGAATTCAAGCTCCTGGCCACGCTCCTGGAGCGGCGCGGCCGCGTGCAGTCGCGCGACCGGCTGCTGAACGACGTCTGGGGGTACGAGGGGGATCTGGACACGCGGACGGTGGATACGCACGTGCGGCGGTTGCGCGAGAAGCTGGGCAAGGCGGCTGACTGCGTGGAGACCATCCGCGGCGTGGGTTACCGGTTCACCGAGCACGCGTGAAATTGACGCTCCAATGGAAATGGTTCGGCGCGCTGGCGGCGTTGTGGCTGGCGCTGCTGACGGTCATTTACGTCAGCCTGGACCTGGCGCTGCCGTCGTACCTGGTGGACCAGATCCGCAGCGATCTCGAGCGCGACGCGCGTTTCGCCCAGCAGTGTGTGCTGGACCCGTTCACAGGTGGTCCTCTCTCCAAGGACGCCATCAATGCCGTCGCCCACGCGCTGGGCAAGTCCACCGGCCTGCGCATCTCCGTCATGGCGGCGGACGGCGCCATGCTCGGCGAGTCGGAGAAACCGGCGTCCGACATCGGCCAGATTGAAAATCATCTCGAGCGGCCCGAGGTGCAGGAGGCCCTCACGGCGCCCGACGGCGTGGGCAGCGCCCGGCGGCACAGCAAGACCATCGGGGTGGATTTGCTCTACGTCGCGCTGGCGGTGCGTCCGCCCGCCGCCGCCGCCCAGAGCCCGCCGCTCGGCTTCGTGCGCGTGGCGCTGCCGTTGCACCAGATCGCCCGGACGACCGCGCAGGTGCATCGCGTGGTGACGATGGCCACGCTGATCGTCGGGCTGGCGGCGATCCCGCTGTTGTTCTGGATGGCCCGGCGCGTGACGACCCCCATCCAGCAGATGCGCGCCATGGCCGCCAGCGTGGCCCGTGCGGATTTCTCCAAGCGGGTGACGGCGCGGCCCAGCGGCGAGCTGGGCGAACTGGTGGAGAGCCTCAACGACATGGCCGCGCAGCTCCAGGCGCGCCTGCAGGAACTCAGCGACGAGAAGGCGGGCTTGAGCGCCATCCTCTCCAGCATGACCGAGGGCGTGCTGGCGATGGACGCCGCCGGAAAAATCCGGGTGGCCAACGACGCCTTGCGGCAGCAGTTGGACATCGGCGGGGAGGCCCTCGGCAAGAGTGCGCTGGAGGTGTTCCGCAACGTCGCCTTGCAGGAGATCATCGCCGAGGCCGTCCAGACCGGCCGTGTCACCGGCCGGGAACTGACCTTCCTGAATCCCGTGGAGCGGATGTTCGAGGTCAACGCCGCGCGGCTGCAGGCCCGCGACGGCAGCTCGGCGGGCCTGGTGGTCCTCCTGCACGACATCACACGCCTGAAGCGGCTGGAGAACCTCCGCAAGGAATTCGTCGCCAACGTCAGCCACGAACTCCGCACCCCGCTCTCGATCATCAAGGGCTACATCGAAACCCTCCTCGACCCGCAGCCGCCCGACCCCGAGACGGCGCGGCAGTTCCTGCAGACCATCCAGCGCCACTCGCAGCGGCTGGAGATGTTGATCGGCGACCTGCTCACCGTCTCGGCGCTGGAATCGCAGCAGACGCGGCTGCAACTGGATTCCGTCTCGTTGCGCGACGTCGCGGCGACGGCCGCGGAGGAGATCACCCGGCGGGCAAAGGAGAAGAACGCCACCATCGCCGTCGAGATCCCGGCGGATTTGACGCCCGTGCGCGCCGACGCCCAGCGCCTGCACCAGGTCTTCTCCAACCTGCTGGACAACGCCGTCAAATACGGCCAGCCCGGCGGGCGCATCGCCATCATGGCGGAGGCGAAGGACGCGGAGATCGAGGTCCGCGTGGCGGACAACGGCCCCGGCATCGGGCCCGAGCATCTGCCTCGCATCTTCGAGCGGTTCTACCGCGTGGACAAGGCGCGCAGCCGCGAACTCGGCGGCACCGGCCTTGGATTGTCCATCGTCAAGCATCTGGTCCAGGCCCACGGCGGCCGGGTGTGGGCGGAGAGCGTGGTGGGCAAGGGCAGCACCTTCTATTTCACGTTGCCGCTGCCGTCCGCCTGAGCCCCGCCCGTTGAAGCCGCTGGTCGCGCCGGCATCGTTCCGGCAGGCCTGCATCCACCGTCTATGCCGTGAGCCGTAACGGGGCCATCGATGCGGCCCCTCACCCTGGACTTCTCCCCGCTGGCGCGGGGCCGGGGACGAGTCGTCCACAGCTCACGACATTGACTGTTTAGTGATGGCAAGATGCAGAACGTCGTCCCTCTTCCCATGGCGAGGGGGGGCAAAGTTCGGGTGAGGGGTCGCCGGATTTCACCTGCATCCTTACGGCTGAAGGCGGGACTCCGAACGGGGTCAATCCAAAGATGGCGCGGAGAATGGAATTGCGTTGAAACGTGAACGCGGTCCATCCATCCGCCGCCGCTTTCAAAACTTCTTGCCGTCGCGCCTCTTTTTCGCAGAGTGTGGAGGCTGCACGACACCATGACGACCGGGAAACCACCACGCAAGCTCCACGCGCACGCGATGCTGCACGCCATCGCGCTCTTCAAGTTCGCCAAGGCGCTCTTGATGCTGCTGGTGGCGCTCGGGGCGCGCGCGCTGGTCAGCCCCGCCCTGAACGAATGGGCGCGGGGCATGGCAGAGGAATTGCAGATGCGGACGCACTCGCATTACGTCCGCCTGCTGCTTGGGAAGTTCGGCGCGATGGACCCGCATTCACTCAACGCCATCAGCCTCGTGGCGCTGGGCTACGCGCTGCTGCTCCTGGCCGAGGGCATCGGCCTCTGGCTGGAAAAACGCTGGGCCGAGTACATGACCGTCATCATCACCGTGTCGCTCGTGCCCGTGGAACTCTACGAGCTGTGCCACCATCCCACCGTCACCCGGCTCGTCGTCCTCCTCCTGAACCTTGTCCTCGTCGCCTATCTCGGCATCATCCTCCGCCGCGGCCGGCCCGCGGCCGGCCCGGTTACCGGCAACGCTCCCGGGCACTGACGGTCTGAACACCGCGACCCCCGCGTTACTTCTACGCGGGAGCGACCTGCACCCATAGGTGGGCGATGGCCTTCTCGCCCTGCTCGTTGGCGCGCTCGACGCGGACCACGTAATCGCCCGGCTGCGCAAAACGATGTTCGGTGACGGCAAAGCCGTCCTTCGCGAGGGCCTTCACGCATCCGTCGGACTTGACCGTGACGGGCGCGGTGCCGTCGCCGAAGTTCCAGGTTTCCTCGCCGTGCGTCGTGCGGAAGGTGCGCGTCTTGAACGTGACCGGCTGGCCGGCCTTCACGCCGAGCGACGGCGCGTAGCTGGCCTGGATCGAGGGAATGAGCTGCGTGGGATGCTCCCTGTCGAGCACCTGGACGACGGCGAAGTCATAGGCGACCGCGCCCGTCGCATCGGTGACCTTCAGGACCTCGCTGTACATGCCGGGCTTGTCGTAACGCCGCGCCACCGCCGGGCCGTTCGCGGCCTGGCCGTCGGTGAAGGTCCACTGGTAACGGCGGATTTTTCCGGCGGCGCTCCAGGACTTCGAGCCGTCGAGCGTGATCTCGTCGCCGGCGCGGATGAAATGAT
>CAZAAF010000097.1:0-8095 GCA_964482575.1 uncultured Verrucomicrobiota bacterium
TTCTGATAGGGAAGGCCCGTAGGTTTTTGGAGGTGTAAGATTGAGATTCGCCAGTCCCATACGCTCAGGTCTTGCGGATCACCGGACATGACTCGCTTCCTTTTGCGTGCGGGTTCTGGCTTGATAGAGTGACATGAAACGACTTCCACCATCGGGCTTGGGCAGCCGGTTACTCCTGGTGATGCTGGTGGCTGGCATCCCCATGGTCCTGCTCGTGATCATGGGAACGATCGAACCTTTCCAAGGCCTGGTCACCTTGTTGACATTGGGGGGTGTCTGGCTGGGATGCCGGTGGCTGATCCTGAGACCGCTGAACACGCTGGTGAATGCGGCGCGACAGGCGGCCGATGATATCATGCCTTTCCAGGCAGGCGTTGCGTTTCAAATTGCCGAGTTCGCGCAGCTGGCAGCAGCGATCAACGACATGGTATCGGCTGTGCGTGATCGGTCGGTGAAACGGCGGATCAGTCATCAGCGATTCCAGCAGTTGGTTGAAAGCCTGCCCGAGGCCATGTTTGTGCAGCAGGCGGGCAGGATCGCGATGGCCAATCCCGCTGCCGTGACCCTGCTCGGAGCGGCGTCATCCGGAGACTTGGTGGGCAGGCCCTTGGAGGAGGTGGTGCATCCGGATGACCGCGAGGCATTTGTGCATCATGTCCTCCGGTTGAAAGCCTGTCAGCCGCTTCCGCCTTTGGAGGGGAGGTTCCTCCGGGCGGACGGCGCGATCGTGGACGTGGAGATCACGGCGGCTGTCCTGGCCAATCAGGATGAACCGGCGTTGCAGTTGATCGCCCGGGACATTACCTCCAGAAAACAAGCCGAGCGACATTTGCGTGAATTGTCGCAACGCCTGCAGAAAGCGCAGGACGATGAACGGCGGCGAATCGCCCGCGATCTGCACGATTCCACCGCCCAGGAACTGGTGGCGATTGTGACCAGCCTGGGACTGATCGAGGAAGCGGTTGCCGGGGCGGATGGGCCGGTTCGGAAGCGTTGTGCCGAGTGCCGTGAACTCGCCGAGAACTGTGCGTCGCAGATTCGGACCACTTCCTATCTGTTGCACCCTCCTTTGCTGGACGAGTTGGGTCTGGCCATGGCGTTGAAGAACCACGCGGAGGGATTTGCAAAACGCAGCCATATCCAGGTCGCCGTGTGCATACCCAACAACATAGGCCGGTTGTCCCACGAGATGGAATTGGCGTTGTTCCGCGTTGCGCAGGAGAGTCTCAGCAACATCCAGCGACACTCGGGCAGTTCTGCGGCGACCGTCCGATTGCTGCAGGATGGCGACAGCGTTGTCTTGGAGGTCCAGGATCAGGGACACGGTTTGCCTTTCGAGGTGGGCGAGGATGTGAAACTGCCCGTGGATATGTTGGGAGTGGGTATCGCCGGCATGCAGGAGCGTATGCAGCATTTGGGCGGACGCCTGAGCCTCTGGTCGAATCCCCAAGGCACCACCGTACGCGCCACGTTGCCGTGGAGACGGACCGGGACATGAAACGATTGCGTATCCTCCTGGTGGATGACCATCAGATCACCCTGGAAGGGTTGCGAATCGTTCTGGAATCACAGGATGGCTGGCAAGTGTGCGGTGAAGCGAAGACCGGCATCGAGGCGGTTGAAAAAGCCGTGGCCTTGAAACCCGATCTGGTGATCATGGATTTCAGCATGCCGGAAATGAACGGACTGGAGGCGACCCGCCGGATTCACGAGAAGCTGCCGGACACGGAGGTGTTGATCCTCACCATGCACGAGTCCAAGGCCTTGGCCGAGGCGGCTCTGGCGGCCGGTGCACGCGGGTTTGTATTGAAGACTGAGACCAAGAGCCTGTTGGTCGACGCTGTAAAAAAAATGGTGGCGCACAAGAAGGGGTACACCCGGAAGGTGTCCGATTTGGTCATGGGGATCGGACAGAAAAACGATTCCGTGACTGGATTGCCCCACGCGGCCGACCCGTTTTTGACCCCGCGGGAGTGTGACATCATCCGGATGATCGCAGGTGGACAGAGAACCAAGGAGATTGCAGTGTCCTTGGATATGTGTGTGAAAACGGTTGAGGCGCATCGGAGCAATATCATGCGCAAACTGAACTTTCACAGTACGGCTGAAATGGTCCGTTACGCCATCCGCGCCCGATTGGTGGATCCTTGAACGCCGCTGCGAGGTCGGGGATGGCACGGTATCCGACGTTTCTGGAGTGAGTCCGCTGAGCTGTTTCCCGCCGCATTTCCATCTGCTCTTGAAATGTGAACGCCCGGCAGGCAAGACTCTCGCGGCCTTTCAAACTGGCGAATGGCTTCTCCAGCGTGACAGGATGATCGAGTCATTGTTGTGCCGCCGCCCTATGCCATGAAAACCGACTACGACCTTTTCATTGACGGACGTTGGGTGAAACCCTCCGCGAAATTCGAAGTGCATATACCTTACGACGGTTCACTCTTCGCCACCGTGCCCAAGGCCAGTCGCGAGGAAATGGGCCAGGCCATTGCTGCGGCGAAAAAAGCCGCGCCTGCGGCCGCACAACTGGCCAGTCACAAGCGGTACGAGGTTTTGGTGAAGGCCGCGACTCTGATGGAGCAGCGGACGGAGGATTTTGCGCGGGCCATCGCGTCCGAGAGTGGCAAACCAATTCGTGAGGCGCGCATCGAAGTGGGACGCAGCGCATTGACCCTGTCCTTCTCCGCCGAGGAGGCGCGGCGCAATGTCGGCGAAATGGTGCCGGTGGAGGGGCATCCCGGCGGCGCCAACCGGATGGGCTTCACCTTGCGGATGCCGCGGGGTGTCATTGCGGCCATCACGCCGTTCAACTTCCCGCTCAACCTGGTCTGCCACAAAATCGGTCCGGCGATTGCCGGTGGCAATACCGTGGTCCACAAACCCGCCAGCGCCACCCCCGTGTGCGGCTATCTGCTTGCCGAACTGTTTGCGGATGCCGGATTGCCCGCCGGCTTCCTGAACACCGTCTCCGGCGGTGGCGGCGACGTGGGCGACTTCCTGGTGGCGCATCCCGACGTGGCGATGGTTACGTTCACCGGCAGTCCACCCATTGGCAAACACATTCGAGCCATGGCTGGCATGAAGCCGGTGACGCTGGAGCTCGGCTCGAATTCCGCCGCCATCGTGGATGCCGATGCCGACATGAAACTGACGTTGGACCGTTGCACCCTCGGCGGCTTTGCGCACTCCGGGCAGGTGTGCATCCATCTTCAGCGCATTTATGTGGCACGAAAAATCCTGGGGGAGTTTACCGAAGCTCTGCGATTGCGCGCAGCGGCCCTCCGGATGGGCCCTCCCCTTGACGATGCGAGCGAGATCACATCGTTGATTGATGTGCCGAACGCCGAACGCGTTGTGGGTTGGATTGCCGAGGCTGTTCAGGACGGTGCCCGCAAACTGATGGGCGGCGAACGTGCCGGCCGTGCCACAGTGACGCCGGCGATCCTTACCGGCACAAAACCCGGAATGAAGGCGGTCGCGGATGAAATCTTCGGCCCGGTCGTTTGCATCGAACCGTTCGACACCCTGGAGCAGGCCATCGGCTTGGTGAATGCCACCCGCTTTGGCTTGCAGGAGGGCGTGTTCACGCGCGACATCGTCCGCGCCCTCCGGGCCGCACAGCAGATTGATTGCGGGGGCGTGATGATCAACGACATGCCGACGTATCGCGCCGACCAGATGCCCTACGGGGGTGTCAAGGAGAGCGGCGTCGGGCGCGAGGGACCGCGCTACGCATTGCAGGAGATGACCGACACCAAGACGGTGATCATTAATCTTGCCGGAAGCTAGATCGTCGCGACCCACGCCCCGGGTCGGCAGGGGCCGGTTTGTAGGCGCGCGGGAACGACGGGCTTAGGACCGTTCCGGACCAATCAGTGGCCTGAGATAGCGGTGGAGTTGCTGGAAATAACCGCGGGGGGAGAGCCATTCCTCCCAGAACTTGCGGCACGCTGCCTGTCGCTCGGCAAACTGTTCGACGGAGAGCGCCTGATGGAATTCCAGGATGCGTTGCGGGAGACGGGCCATGTCGCGTTCCTCGACCCAGACGCAATACGGCTTCCAGTCCACCCATTCCTCGCAGGGCATGGCGCAGTCGGTGTTGATGAACACGGGAATCCGGCCCAGCGCCAGCGTCTCGTACAAACGGCGCGAGAAGTTGCCCCCGCCGCGGCACGCCAGTGTGTAGTGGCTTTCCAGGATGTTCGCGCAGAACTCCCGCTGCGACGAGACTTTGATTTGCGGATCGGGATTCTCAATGCCCCGGTGAAACAGGCCGCCATGATACGCCGCACGGATGACAAAATTCGTCCGCAATTGTCGCGAGCGGGCAAGGGCGTGGATGGATTGCGTGCGAATCCGCCGGCCTTCATGCCGCGTCAGGGAGATGCCCAGGGCTTTCAACGCGCGGTCCACCCCGACGTTGGCCAGCAGGTAGCGGTAGGACTGGACCTTGATGAAACGCTTGAGGGGCGCCTTGATTTCCGAGTTGTTATCCACGTTCCCGCAGAAACCCACGAGGGGAACCTCTGCCTTTGGAATGGGCGAAAAGGGCATCCCGTACTTCAGGATGTCCTCGTCGGGAAACGCCGGGAAGACAAACTCGCGCGGCCGCTGCTGCGATTTGTTCAGGCTGGAACGGAAGACGACGAGATTGTCCGCCGCCGTGTTGAGCGGGCCCGCGGGATCCGCCAGCACAAACACGATGACTTGCTTTTTTCTCCGCCTCGCCTCGGCGGCGAGCATCTCGATTTCCGGATTGGCGTTCTGGGGTTCGCCCCAGAAAACAGGACAGACGACGAAGTCGCAATCGTCCATCGCGCCGGTTTCCTTGAGGAAGGCCGGTTCGAAACACGCGGCATTGCATCGTGCCCACGGCAGCCGGTCGCACACCTGGCCGGGAAACCGGTTCTCCAAGTCCCTTTCGTAATAGAGGCGAATGTTGCGCATGGAAATGTGATGGAGGGTTGTTCCCGCCCGGACGTGGCTTTTCAAGCCCTGTGCCGCGGCACCAGTGCCCAGCGCCCAAAAAGACGGAACGTGCGGCGGGAGACCGGGACGGAAGTATCCGCCGCGATCTTCTCGAAGAAATCCAGATAGCGGTCCATTCGGAAGAACTCGTTGGGTTGGTTGCCCGGCATCAGCGGCTCGGACAGCATGGCGGCGCGCGCGTCCTCGTTGCGGTCCAGTTCCTTCACCTTGTCCACAAAGGCTTCGTCGGATGGAAACGAATGCAGACTCAGGAACGCCTTGGGATTGAAGTCGCGCTCGATGAGAGGATTGCCCCAATACAACGGAATGCAGCCGGCCCGGTAGGCCTCGGGCAGTTTCTCGGTCGTGTAACCGTCAAACGCGCGATTCTCAAAACACAGGTTGAACCGGTAGGCGCCCAGGAAATTCAGTTTCGCCTCTGTCCCGAGAGGGATCGGTCCGCCGATGTTGTTGAGCACCGTGCCGCCGCCGTCCACCGTGCGGTAGGCGCTGAGCTGGCGGAACATCTCCAGCCGGCGCCGTGTCCGCCGCGGATTGCCATTGCGCGCCAGGAACGCACAGAACTTCTGCCGCGCAAGGGCCAGCCGCGGACCCTCCGACGGATCGCGCCGCAGCACCGCCGGATCGCCTTGGACGAAGACGACATAAATCGGAAGCCGTTCGTTCCGCGGGTCGTCGATGAAAAACTGCGTCAGCGCGTAATCGCACTGCTTGAAATTCGGCCGGAGCGATTCGCCCGTCCAGAACAGCTTGCGGCAGGTGTAAATCTCGTGGGTGTGGCCCTTGTCCGAGTAAATCAGCAGATCGGGGCGGTCGGAGATCTGGACGCGGAACCGTTTCGACAACAGGCGGGTGAAGAAATTGTCCGCCTTGTTGAGATCACCCCAAAAATCGGTGAAATCAATCCGCAATAATGGTTTGTTCTGTATCGTGCTCATCGTCTCTGCGACTGTGCCGCGAACGGCGGCGGAGTCCAAGCCTTGCTTGCAAGGAGGGTCTTCTTACTGGGAAGCGCGCAGTATGACAATCTCAAAGACAGGGCGTTGAACCGCTCGCCACAGGCGGATTCAACTCGCGTGGGCGCGCTGCGCGTGCCGCTGTTTCAACTTCAATTTGAGAATGCGCCAGGGAGTGGCGAGGTACATTTTCCGCACCAGTTGATAACGTTCCCCTGGCGATGCCATGTGGAACGGTGTTTCCTTCGGCACATACCAGTTGTTCACACCGGTCCTCTTGACCAGTTTGTAGCCCTGCCGTTTGAGATGGGAGTGCTTCGCGAGATTGTGGACCTTGTCCTCGATGAGGATGAGCGCGGGATGGTGTTTTCTCAGGTCAAAGCCCTTCAGCACGTCCAGTTCGGTGCCCTCCACGTCAATGAAAACGCAATCTACGGCCGGGTTGCCGGCGTTTTCCAGGATGGTGTCGAGCGTGGTTACTTTCACCATCTCGCTGCGTTTGTAAACAACGGTGGGATCGTCCACGTGCTTTTCCAGTCCGCACAGTCCGCTCGCGTCGGCAAAGTAAAAGGGGGCTTCCCCGGTTTTTTCTGGCGAACTGCACGCAGCCTGGATCACCGTCGAACCCTTGCGTTCTTGCCGCAACCGTTCGGCACATGCCGGCTGCGGTTCCACCAGAATGCCCCGCCACCCTTTCTGTTCCAAATGCCACGTTTGGGAGCCGATGACCGGATCGTTGGCGCCTGTCTCGATGAAGAACCCGCCGGTCCGGTTCTGGAAATAAGCCCAGACCAGTTCTGTTTCCCGCGCCTCCAGCTCTTGTTTCTTGGCCATGCCTCCAATCGTCACCGCCCCAGTAGTTCAGAATGTTGCCCCGCGCAAATTATATTTTGATCCCGGGAGATTCCACCGGCCGGGAAGCGACCTTGACTCTTGCGGGCGACGCACTCATCATCCGGCTTTCTGGACATGCGAAACCTGCTCAATATTATACGCTTCAGTTGGCCGTATATACGCCGGTACCAACGGCGGTTTTTCCTGGGAATTCTGTTTGCAGCCCTTTTCGGGCTCACGAACGGTGCATCCGTCTGGGTGGCCAAGACGTTGCTGGAGCGGCTTGCTCACTCGTCGATGATCCCGATGGCGGCTGCAACCACGGCCCATGCCTCAACCGTTGGGACCTGGCTGGCGGAGGCCAAGACCTGTACGGACCAAATACTCGACGCCTGGCTGCCGTTGATGGGCCGTGCCTTGGATTGGCGGCAGGTGGCGGGCGGCTTGATGCTGCTGCCCTTGCTGGTCCTGGTGCGCAGTTCGGCGGGTTATCTCAACGTGTATTGCCTGATGTGGACCAGCGAGCGGATGGTGAACGACATGCGGCTGGCGGTGCTCAAGAAGCTCAATTCCCTGTCGCTGGATTTCTTTAACCGCTCCACGATGGGCGACATGCTGACACGCGTCAGCGGGGATACGTACAATCTTCAAAGCTCCATGTCGGGCGGCCTGTCCGATGCGGTCAAGGATCCCATGACCGTGATTTGTGTCACCGGCGCTCTGTTCCTGAACGACTGGCAGTTGACCCTGGTGGCCGTCGGTTTTCTGTTGCTGACCCTGATCCCGATGCAGCTTCTGGGAAAGAAGGCGCGGCGGGCGAGCCAGGGGAGTTTGAACGCGACCATTTCGCAGTCCAGCCTCCTGGTGGAGGCACTCTCCGGGATTCGTGTCGTCAAAGCCTTCGCCCTGGAAGGGGAACAGGAGAACCGGTTCCGCGACCTCTGCAACCTGCGGGTGCATCATGGCATGAAGAGCGTCCAGGCCCGGGGGTTGATCCAGCCGTTGATCGAAATGATCGGCATGTTGGGGTTGAGCGTGCTCATGGTGTGGGTCGTCTATACCAAGCGCAGCGTCGCCGACATGGGCGCCCTCATCGCTGGGTTGCTCTTCCTGCTCGCGCCCATCAAACGATTGGGGGCGTTGAATATCGTCTTCTCCGAGGCCAGCGTCAGCGTGGACCGCCTCATTCACATTTTCAAGGAACAGCCCACGGTCCGGGAGGCGGCGCAGCCGAAGCGCCTCGAACAGTTCACCTCCGGACTCTGCTTCGACAACGTCAGCTTCTCGTACGGCAACAAGCTCGTGGTCCAGGAGGTCAA
>CAZAAF010000097.1:8105-11155 GCA_964482575.1 uncultured Verrucomicrobiota bacterium
CATTCCCCGCGGGTTCAAACTGGGCTGCGCCGGCGAAAGCGGTTGCGGCAAGAGCACCTTGGTGAACCTGATTTTCCGCTTTTACGATCCCACCCACGGGCGGATCACGCTGGACGGTCTCGATTTGCGGGAGGTCGCGGTTGGCGACTTGCGCAAGATGATGGCGCTCGTGAGCCAGGAGATCGTGATTTTCGACCAGACGGCGGCCGAGAATATTGCCTGCGGACGGCGCGGCGCCACGCGCGCGGACGTGGAACAAGCCGCGCGGCTGGCCAACGCCCACGAGTTCATCATGCAGCTGCCGCAGGGGTACGACACGCGCATCGGCGAGCGCGGCGTCACGTTGTCGGGCGGCCAGCGCCAGCGGCTCTCCATTGCCCGCGCGTTCGTTCGCAACGCGCCGATCCTCGTGCTCGACGAAGCCACGGCCGCGCTCGATTCGCAGTCCGAGGCGGAGGTCCAGGCGGCCATTGACCGGCTGGCGGAGAACCGCACCGTCATCAGCATTGCCCATCGGTTGTCCACGTTGATGACCAGCGACCGGATCATCGTGCTGGAACAGGGCCGCATCATCGAAAGTGGTTCGTTCACCGAACTTTTGCGGAAGGAAGGCGGCGCGTTTGCCGCCATGGCCCGACGGCAGGGCATCATGGCCTCCGCCATCAACCCAACCTGAACCAGGGAGTGTGATATGACCTCGTCTCCACCGAAGTCCATCGGCAGCGTGGAGGAGTTGGAGGACGTGCTCAGCCGGCCGACGGACGCCGTCGTCCAGACCCTCGGCCGGTTGCAGGGCGACATCATCGTGCTCGGCGTCGCCGGCAAGATGGGACCGACGCTGGCGCGCATGGCGCGGCGGGCGTCGGAAACGGCAGGCGTGCGCCGGCGCGTCATCGGCGTGGCGCGTTTCACGGATGCGCGGCATCAAACCGAGCTTCAAGCCCACGGCATCGAGACCCTCCGCTGCGACCTGCTGGACGAGGCGGCGGTGGCCGCGCTGCCCGACGCGCCCAACATCGTCTATATGGCCGGCATGAAATTCGGCTCCTCCGGCCAGGAGGCGCTGACGTGGGCGATGAACTGCCATCTGCCCGCCCTGGTCTGCAAAAAATACTCGCGCAGCAAGATCGTCGCCTTCTCCACGGGCAACATCTACGGCCTCGTGCCCGTGACGGGCGGCGGTTCGCTGGAAACGGACACGCCCAACCCGCTCGGCGACTACGCCATGAGCTGCCTCGGCCGCGAGCGCATCTTCGAGCATTTCAGCCGGCGGCTCGGCATCCCGATGGCCATGATCCGGCTCAACTACGCCTGCGAATTGCGCTACGGCGTGCTGGTGGACATCGCGCAGCACGTCTGGGCCAGCGACCCCGTGGACGTGGCGATGGGCCATCTCAACACCATCTGGCAGACCGACGCGAACGCCATGACGTTGCTGGCGTTCGACCATCTCGCGTCGCCACCGCAGTTGTTGAATATCACGGGGCCGGAACCGCTGAGCGTTCGCGAGGTGGCCGCGCGGTTCGGCGAGCTGATGAACAAACGCGTCGCCATCCGCGGCACGGAATCGCCCACGGCGTTGCTGGCCAATGCCACGAAAGCGGTGCGGCTGTTCGGACCGCTGCAGGTGGGCGTCGAACCCATGCTCCGCTGGATCGCCGATTGGGTGATGCGCGGCGGATCGAGCCTCGGCAAACCCACCCATTTCGAGTCGCGAGACGGAAAGTTCTGACCCATGACAGCGACGATGAATCCCCGGATCCGGGCCACGCTCCAACGCGGCGTGGTCATTCCCGCCTGTCCGCTCGCCTTGACCTCCCGGCGCACGCTGGACGAACGTCGGCAGCGGGCGGTGCTCCGCTACTACAGCGCGGCGGACGCAGGCGGTGTCGCCGTCGGCGTCCACACCACGCAGTTTGCCATCCGCGACCCGAAGATCGGGTTGTTCGAACCGATCCTGAAGCTGGCCGCGGAGGAAATGGACCGCGCCGACGGTCAGCGCCGCGAACCACTCATCCGCGTCGCGGGCATTTGCGGACGCACGCCGCAGGCCGTGGCGGAGGCGGCGCTGGTGAAGCGGTTGGGGTATCACGCCGGCCTGTTGAGCCTCGCCGCGATGAAGGACGCGGGTGAAGACGAGCTTCTCACGCATTGCCGGGCCGTGGCGGAAGTCTTTCCCATTGTGGGCTTCTATTTGCAGGCGGCCGTTGGCGGACGCGTGCTGCCGTATTCGTTCTGGCGGCGGTTCGCGGAGATCGGGAACGTCGTGGCCATCAAGATGGCGCCGTTCAACCGGTATCATACCCTGGACGTAATGCGCGCCGTGGCCGAGGCGGGACGCGAAGACATTGTGCTCTATACGGGCAACGACGACAACATCGTGGCCGATTTGCTGACGCCCTACCGGTTTCAAGTGGATGGCAAGACCGTCGAGCGCCGCATCGTGGGCGGGCTGCTGGGGCATTGGGCGGTCTGGACGCGCAAAGCGGTGGACTTGTTGGAGGAATGCCATCGGGTCGTCCGCGAAGGCGGAGCCGTCCCGGCGGACCTGCTGCGGCGCAACATCGAGGTCACCGACAGCAATGCCGCGTTCTTCGATGCCGCCAACGGATTCGCCGGCTGCATCGCCGGCCTGCATGAGGTGTTGCGTCGGCAGGGTCTGCTGGAGGGATTGTGGTGCCTGGATCCCCACGAGACGCTCGGCCCCGGCCAGTTGGCCGAAATTGATCGCGTCTATCGCGCCTATCCGCACCTGAACGACGACGATTTCGTGCGCGAGCACCGCGACGAGTGGCTGCGCGGGTGAGGCGAGGGGGCAACTGGTGGACTGCGCCTAGAGGTTGTGTCACCTCAACGCATAGTTTTCCCAGGCCAAATCTTCAGCGAAGAACCAGTAGCATCGCCACGCCGACAATGGTTGTCACGATGGTGATGGGGATGCCGAGGCGGGCGTAGTCCCAGAAGCCGACCTCGATGTGCGGCTTGGCGGACTCGACGACGATGACATTCGCCACGGAGCCAAGGATGGTCAGGTTGCCGGCGAACGTCGT
>CAZAAF010000098.1:0-10556 GCA_964482575.1 uncultured Verrucomicrobiota bacterium
CCGCGAGCGCGCATGTATCCCTGGTAGGCCCAGGTCTTTCTCCTGATGCCGCTGTTGGCCGTCTGCGTTTCCGCCACGGACATCACCGTCATCCCCGAAGAAACACGCCTCGCGCCGGGCGAAACACGCGGGTTCGATTTCGGCACCCTGCCGCAGAAGGACACCACCCTTCTGCTCGACGTGACGTCACGGCTGGACGCCCAGGGTTTCGGCGGTTCGATGTATTTTCTGAAAATCACCCTGAACGGCCGTGTCGTGAACAGCGCCAAGTCGCGCACCTTTAGCAGGCTGGTAAACCGGCCAGTCGTGTCGCCCATTGCGCCGAACCTGTCCTATAGTTGGTTTGGGAAC
Source organism: uncultured Verrucomicrobiota bacterium (assembly GCA_964482575.1). Classification (GTDB taxonomy): domain Bacteria; phylum Verrucomicrobiota; class Verrucomicrobiia; order CAIQCK01; family CAIQCK01; genus CAIQCK01. The sequence goes on from CAZAAF010000098.1 coordinate 352, forward strand.
AATTCGTGGCGCATCCTCTACGCACCGGATTTTGATGGGGCGTTGAAGATGAAACACTTCACCGGAAATCCCTATCAGCTCGTGCTGGACGTCACCGATCTCACCAACCCCATGTCCGAGAACCGCCTTGAGATCACGAACATGGCCAACGCACACACCGTGAAGGCTTCGCGAACGAAAGGCGAACTGGTCATCCAGAGTCTTATCGTCCGTACCAAACCCGGTGCCAGCCCGGCGATGGTGGAGGATACGGCCGACCGCAACGTAATCAATCAGGGCACACCGGGCGCAGGGCCATTGGCCTATCAGGGCCGATTGATGCCCGGAGGAGGTTTCATCATCCATGCGGCTGGACAGGAATTTGCGTTTGCCACCGCCGTCTCCTATCCAAACGCCGGCCTGAATCGTCTTGTGCCGGCTCCAACACCCGACGCATCGGGGCAGAAAGAGTGGACAGTCCGTGCGGATGACAGTCGTGCCGAAGCCACCGGCCCGGATTATCGTTTGCGGCGCACCCTGCGGTTCACATCCCGCCACATCGAGGTGGCTGACGAGATCACCAACCTGCACCCTGACCAAAAACTCGGTCTCCTTGTCCGTCACGAGGTGTCGCTCAAGAACAAGACCGCCTCCATCCGCCTCGCGGGCAATCCCGATCCCGCCATTAACGAGTATCACTCCAACGGCAACCCCAGCGTCTATGTCGCGATGCCAAAGGCCGGTCTCGGTCTCGGCATGGTCGTCGAGGATGACGTCTTTCGGAATCAAGTCACATTGTTCTGCGACAACGATGCCGCCACCGCCGGGTTGCGGACGGACATGCTCTGTCTGCCCGCGGGCGGCTCCTACACGTTGCGGTGGTCGCTGTACCCCGTCGCATCAGCAGACTATTTCGATTTCATCAACCTCGTGCGCGCCAACTGGGACGCGAACTACACAGTCGAGGGACCGTGGACATTTTTCAGTCCGGACACCGTTCTGGCGACATCGGTGGAAGACCTCCGTCGTCAATTCCAAAGGCTCGGCATTCGATACGCCTGCTACTGTGGCGGCTGGGTGGACGCCAAACATGACCGCAAGAAGATCGGATTCGGCACGGGCGTCATGGAACCGTACTGGGCCGACTTCCGCCGCCGGCTGCGCGAGGCGGCCGCAAAAATCCGCGAGGCAGCGCCCGGTTGCAAAGTGCTCGTCTATTACGACTCGCAACGCGACACGGCTGACGGAAGCCACGAGCGTTTCTCTGACAGCTGGCTCACGGACGCCCGCGGCTATCAACTTTCGACGGACTGGAGCCGTGTTTACAGCCTCACTTGGAGCGTCGTGGCCACGCTCACCAACCGCTTTGGCCACGCGATGCTCGACGTCGCCGACCGTTACCTCGACGAGATCGGTGCCGATGGGCTCTATTGGGATGAGATGGAGGCCACGGGCTACGGAGTCCCGCTCATCACACACGCCATCCCGGACGGATATTCCTGCATCCTCAACCGGAAGACCTATACCGTGGACCACGAAATCGGGATCACCACGTTGCTGGGCGAAGACCACCGGCTGGCGGTAATTGACCGCGTCCGTGCCAAGGGCGGTACGTTGATGGGCAACAGTCCCTGCGCCACGCGCAAACTGCTCGCGAAAAAACCGCAGCGCATGGTCGAAATCCAGCACAACGACACCTGGGCCTGCGAAGGCCATCTCAATTCCCCGCTCGGGTACGCCAGCAGCCGGATGGATTTCGGCAACTGGGTCCGCGCGCTGAACATGGCCACGCTGCTCGTCGGCACGCGCTACAACTACGAGCACGAAATCTCGCCCTTCGTATTTCCATTTACGCCCATCGAACTCCACGCCGGTTATCTGCTCGGCCGCGAACGAATCATCGCGACTCACTCCGGCCACTACGGCTGGCCCGGTGAACCGTGCCTCGTGCAGGTCCGGCACTTCAACAAGGACGGCAGGCTCACCGGCAGGGATTTCAAAACCATCATTGGACGCGAAGCGCGCACAACCGTTGAATTGGCCGAGGGTGAGGTCGTCGTGCTGGAGCGGCTGCCGGTCTTCCTGCGGCCCCAATCGGGCACAGCCGAAGTCACCTCCGCCAGTTACTCGGCAGACCGGTTCTCTTGCGTACTGAAAGCCCCCGGGGGTGCAACCGTGCGCACGAGCAATGGCGCCGTGAAACTGACCCCGGGCCAGCGCGCGGCCATCACCATGGGAACCATGGTGCGTGAGTGGGTCTCCGCTCCTGACGCGACGCTGACCTTCGACATCCAGGCCGGCGAGCCAGCACAGATTCTCATCCGCCCAATCCCATAAGTCCATCCCCTGACGGCTGGCAACTGAGACACCTCTTCGTCATCGCCGCCAGGAGCGGAATTGGATGGCATCCCTCTTCCAGAAGTGTATGCTGGCGTTATCTCAAGGAGCTAAAGCGCAAGAACACCAGGGACATATGCGCTGCCGGAACAACCGAGGAAGCGGAAATGGAAAAACTTCATTTTCTGTCGGGCCCACTTCGAGGGACGACTGTTGATTTGACCGAAACGGAAACCACGATCGGGCGGTCGTCCGATAACACGATTTGCATCAACGACAAGTCCGTTTCCGACCATCACGCCACCATCACACGCCGCGGGCAGGACTTTGTCCTGCAAGACGCCGGCTCGACGAAGGGAGTGTATGTCGGAAGCGAAAAAGTCGTCGTCACCATGCTCAAGGACGGCAATCGGATTGCTTTTGGATCCGTGGAAGCACGGTTCGAAACATCCGTTTCCCACGCGGCGCCAATACCGGAGAGCGCTTCCAGCGCGAGCGCGCCAGCGGCCAAGCCCGGCTTGCCCAAACTGCAAGTGGCGGTTGCGCTGCTGTTTTTGTTCGGCAGCGGATACGCGTTTTATGTGAAGTCCACCAAACCCGAAGTCAATTCCATCCAGCCCAACTTTTCCCAATCAGGCCCATACTTCAAAACGCACTGGCAGGATGAATCCCAGTTCATCGTGGAAACGATCATCCAGGATCTGGCGGAAATGGCTTTTTACGCAAAACACAAGAAACTGCCCGCGGACAAGGAGTTCTCGGTCACCGCCACGGAAAAACCGGCATCCCCCTTTCGTGCACCGGGTTACGAGGTCCGGATTTCCCTAAGCAAAACACTTCCCATCATCAAGGACGAGCTGAATGTCAACGACCCGATCTGGTCTCCGACAATCTACAAAGGTCTGGTCAAGAAGCTTTTTGCCGCGCTGGGCATCGTCCCCACGGATCGTCCGGCGGCGGACGCTCAGGACGCCAAGGTGCTGTCACAACTCACGGAATTGACCGCCGCCAATATTGAGGAACAGAACCAAGCTCTATCCAAGCGGCTGGCCGATCAGTTTTGCAATGCCACCCTTCATGAGCAAGCGGCCGTCATCCTGGGTGCCTTCACGATGCGGGAACATGCGATGTGTTTCATGGATATTCGTTCCCCGCTATGTCGCATGACGGCTCATCTGGCCATGGCCAACGGGCTGGCCAATTCATCCGGGTTCGGAATCAGCGGTGAGGTTGCGGAAGCGATGCTTTTCAGTCTGATGAACAATCAGAAGGACGCTCTGGACAAACTCGCGAAGCTTGAGAACGCACCCGCAGCGGTACAACCGTGGTTACGTGCGATCCGAACCCGGAACACCTACGACTACCGCCTGCTGGCGGACATCAAGCAGCCGACGCTTCTGGAGAAGATCGAGCTTTTCCGCGCCCGGTGCCATTGCATTGACGTCCAGATGTTCTGGGACAAGCTGAGTGATTCGGACAAGAAGAACGTGCCGGACTATTGCCGTATTGCTGGTGAAAACCATGTCAGCGTGGAAACCGGCCACCAGTTGCTGGCGGTTGGTTTGCCGCTGGAGTTCATTGAACTGCGGACAACCTACGCTTTGTCTGCAGGAACGCCTCTGGGAAAACAACAATGGGTGGAAGCCCTGAACCGGATGCCCGACCGATGTTTCAGCACGGACGGAAAAGCCAGGGTGCATATCATCGGGTGGGGCCAGTGGGCGGCGTTCTTCCAACGTCACCTTTGCCACACACTCGACCACAACTATGACTTCATGAAGAACAGGTGGGGCGTGCCGGATCAAGCGCTCCAGTTTGCCCAACAATCCGAAACGTTGTTTTCACAATTGCGGCTCTATCCTTTCGTGCGACGCCTTATGTGCACGAATCAGGAATCCTACCATCGGGCAGTAGACGAAGGGTTCGCAGTCACGGTGGCAACTCCGCATTTGGTCTCACCGCAGGTCTGGAACAACCTCTGTTGCACGGTGACTTTCGCTCCACCCTACCAACCCAATCCCAATCCACACATCAACGAATGGCACAAACACAACCCGCCCCCGGGCACAGCCTATAATCCCTTGCCACGAATGGATCATTCGAGTTTGGTGGCGCGACCGGACACCATTATGCGCCTGGAAGAGCTGCATAAGCTGGCTCCGTACGACAACGATGTCAGCTTCAATCTCCTCCGGCTCAAATACCACCACCATGCCACCTATGAACAAACCGAGGAGGTTTATCGCCCGCTTCTGGAGTATGACGCCTATCGTCTATATTACCTGGCGGAGACGATTGAAAATCAACCAGACCAATCGGCCAAATACGAAGCCGTGATGCTGAAAGTGGTGGCTGTCGACCCTTATCGTTATTACGCGCTGGCCAATCACTTCATCCGTCGCAAGGAAGAAGACAAAGCCGCGGTTTACATGGAAAAGGGGATGAATCTCAATCCCGATGCCGTGGCAGCCGCCAACAACTCGGGCTGGCTGGTCAAATACTATCAACGTCATAACATGCTCTCCAAGGCAATGGAACTAGCGGATCAGGCCGCGGCGGTTTATTCCTATCGCGGCCTTCAAGCCAAGGCGGAACTTCTGGAATCCCTGGGAAAGTACGGAGACGCGCTGGAGTATTACAAGAGAATTGAGGAACGGTATAACGATACCGGCATCGTCATGGGCTTCCTCTGTCGCTTCAAGACAAAGACCGGAAATGGTGCGTATGACAAGGAACTTCAAGAACGGCTGGACCGGCTGTTTCCAAAAGGGGTTGAGAAAGTGACGATCAACGACCTGCACGAACCACCCCAGGACGGCGTCATCATTAATGAGGAAAACGATCTGCTTCGACAGGCAGGTCTGAAACATGGCGACATCATCGTCGCCCTGTATGGAATTCGCGTACACAACTTCGAACAGTATGGTTATGCGCGGGAAAGCGATCCAAAACCGGAAATGGTCTTCATTGTCTGGACAGGCCACGAATATGTCGAGAGAAAGGCCAGCCCGCCAAGACATCGCTTTGGCCTGGATTTCGCCACCTACACGGCGAGGTGAGGCGGCGGGTGAAGCACCCGCCGCCACGTCCAAATTCCTACTTCTTAAACCACGGCGCCACGCTCTCGCCGCGCACCAGGTCCTTCGGCGTCTTCCGCTCGCGCACAACGGCACATTGGCGGCCGTTGACCAGCACCTCGGCGGCCATCGGGCGTGAATTGTAATTGGAGGCCATGGCGAACCCGTAGGCGCCTGCGCTCAACAAGGCAATGGCATCACCTTCGCCCACAGCGGTGATCCGGCGGTTCTTGGCAAAGTAGTCGCCACTCTCGCAAATCGGCCCGACCACATCGGCCACGCGCGTGCCGCGCGTCCGCCGCAACGGAACGATCTGGTGATAGGAATCGTAGAACGCCGGGCGGATGAGGTCATTCATACCGGCATCCACGATGACAAAGGTCTTCTCCGGCGTGGATTTGACGTACTGCACCCGCGCCACCAACGCGCCTGCGTTGCCGACAATGAACCGGCCCGGCTCGATAAGCGTGCGCAGGCCGAGCGGTGCCAGCAACGGCGCGATGCTCGCCGCGTAACGCTCGGGCGTCAGCCAATGATGGGCCTTGGGCACACGGCTCCACCATTCCTGCGTGGCACTCTCCAACGCCGGGTCATAGACAATGCCAATGCCGCCGCCGAGACTGAAGAACTCGATGGCGTAACGTGCCTGGAGTTTTTTCACGAGCGGCAACACCTTCTTCACCGCCGTCACAAACGGCTCCTCCGAGGTGATCTGCGAACCAATGTGCATCTGCACGCCGCGGATGCGGATGCCCGGAAGTTTCGCCGCGCGGGCATAGACCGCCTCGACGTCCTCGATGGCGATGCCGAATTTGTTCTCGTAGGTGCCGGTGGTAATCTTCGCGTGCGTGTGCGCCTCGACGTTCGGATTGACACGGATGGCAATGGGCGCCCGCTCGCCGATTTTCCTCGCGAGACGGTTGATGCGCTCGATCTCCGGCGCGCTTTCGACGTTGAAACTGTAAATCCCCTGCGCCAGGGCATAGCGGATTTCCTCGTCGGTCTTGCCGACGCCCGCGAAGACGCAGCGGCGCGGATCCCCGCCCGCCTGCACGACGCGGCAGAGTTCGCCCGCACTGACGATGTCGAAACCGCCACCGAGGTTGGCCAGCAGCCGCAGGATCGCGGCGTTGGAGTTGGCCTTCATCGCGTAACAAATGAGATGGTCCGGCAATCCCGCCAGGGCGCGGTCGAGCTTCTGGAAGTGGCCGGTGATGGTGCGCTGGCTATAGACATAGAGCGGCGTCCCGTACTTGCGTGCGAGCGGCTCCAACGCAACCTCTTCACAATACAAACGGCCATTCTTAAATCTAAAATCGTGCATGGGGATTATTTAACCGATGCCAGCCGTGGATGCACTCAGATAAACACGCAGGAAATTGAAACCACAGATGCACACAGATTTGGAATAAGGACGAGCCACGGCGGCGTGCGCCAGTGTCGATTTACAAGGCGACTCGCCGGATTTCCACCTTGGGCTTTCCAAAATTGATCAGGAGACAGATTCTGAGTTTCGTCGCCTTGAGGCAGTTCAGGCATTGAGCTAGATGAATGTCGTCCAGCGCCTGCACTGCCTTCAATTCAACCAGCACCCGTCCTTCAACCAACAAATCTGCCACATAGTCGCCAACCACAACACCGTCATATCGGACCTGAATGCCGTGCTGCTGTTCCACCTGTAATCCTGCTTTCCGGATCTCATGAGCCAGCGAGTTTTCGTAAACCTTCTCCAGAAAACCGCTGCCCAGCGTGTTGCCAACCATATAAGCAGCACCGATGATCTTCTCAGTCACTACGTTCAGATTATCTGTGTGCATCTGTGGTTCCATTACTTTTTCTTGGATCTCCTCTTCCGTGGAATCTGGACCAGTTCAATGCCAAACTCCTTGGCCAGTTCGAAGGCAAGCTGGTCGCGGTGGTACACCTCGCGAAACACGATCCGTTTGACACCCTTAGAGGCGATGAACGTCATGCAACTCCGGCACGGCAGCAACGTCACCGCCAGAAACTTGCATTCGCCGGGACCGACCGCGCGCAGGGCATTGACCTCGGCGTGAATCACCCGGCTCAACCGGCGGTCGCGGTCCGACCAGTCAATCTCGATCTTCGGCGGCGGGCCGTTGTAGCCGAGGCTCACCGAATTGTCCTGCATGACAGCGCACGCCCCGACCTGGACATACGGGTCCTGCGACCGGCAATCCGCAATGGTCTCCGCCAGAATGAGCGCGGTCTCGTCCCAGGATTTGCGGTTGCGGGGCTTCATTGGTTTCAAATAATCCACGCCTGTTGTTCGATAAAGTGAACTACTTCAACTCACACGCAAAGCGTTCAATGCACCTTCTCTGCTGCGCGTTCAAAGAAATCCCGGGTCGGGTGCTTTGGAGAAGTTTCAATCCATCGTCAACAGATCGCACGCTCCCGCGAGCCAGCAGCATCGCCAGTGCGAAAAGACCAGTTCGACCGTGCCCTTGGGCGCAATGGACATAAGTGTTTCCCGCGCGAAGACCAGTGACCACTTTTCTCAAGGATGCCGGTGTCGGAGCCCCGCCATCGAGAATCGGATAACTGATGTAGGCGGGCAGTTGGCGAATAGTCCGCGGTTCTTCGAATTCGGCCGTCAGATCAATGTAGTTCACATATTCATCGCGAACTTCTTTCGACAACAATCTGCGTCCCACCGTTAAATCGCTTGTAACCCGATTGAACGCGGATTCGGGACAGCATATTCTCAATACGTGCCAAAGAAAAACGGTGTACCCGTAATATGGCAAATGAAGAAACTTGCTCCAAAAGGGAATGGTCCCATCTGACCGTTTACGAAACACTCCATGCATACCTCCCACGTGCGCAATCCCCAGCCAACAGAAACTGAAGCCAAACCACTCAACCAGCCATAAGGACCTCAGATTTGTCGCGCCGAATGCCATTAGAATAGCACCCACGGCCAGAAGCGAGACAGCATAACGCATAGCTGCCAGCCTACTTGCTCAACCTCTTCTCCCACCGCTTCAACTGCCGCAGGACATTGGCGGGGGACGGCGCGCCGGTGAGGGCGCGGGCGGCGAGCGCCTTGCGCACATCGAAGACCTGTTCCACGTCGGCGTTGAACTTCGGCGAGTGGGCGCGGAAGACGTCGAACGGCAGCGCGTCCAGTGGCTTGGCGAGCTTTTCCGCCTCGGCCACGAGCGAGCCAACGATGTGATGCGCCTGGCGGAACGGGATGCCTTTCTTGACCAGATAATCAGCAAGGTCGGTGGCCAGCAACGCGGGGTCGCTGGCGGCGGCCTCGCAACGTTCGCGGACGACGCGCGTGTTCAGCAGCATGTCGGCCAGCACACCGAGCGTGGAACGCAACGTGTCGGCGGTGTCGAAGAGGCGTTCCTTGTCCTCCTGCAAATCGCGGTTGTAGGTCATCGGCAGGCCCTTGAGCAGCGTCAGCAGCGCGACGAGGTTGCCATAGACGCGGCCGGTCTTGCCGCGCGCCAGTTCGGCGATGTCGGGATTCTTCTTCTGCGGCATCAATGACGAACCGGTCGTGTAGGCGTCGCCGATGCGGATGAAACCGAATTCCGCCGACGCCCAAAGAACAAGATCCTCCGCCAGCCGCGAGACGTGCATCGCGATGAGCGCGCCATCGGCGAGAAACTCGACGATGAAGTCACGGTCGCTGACGGCATCCATCGAGTTCTGCGTGACACCGTCGAAACCGAGTTCCTTCGCCACAAACTCGCGGTCGAGCGGGAGCGTGGAGCCGGCAATCGCGCCCGAGCCGAGCGGGCAGACGTTGGCGCGCTTGAACGCATCGGCCAGCCGTCCGTGATCGCGGTCGAACATCTCGACGTAGGCCAGCAAGTGATGCGCGAACAGCACCGGCTGCGCGCGCTGGAGGTGCGTGTAGCCGGGGACCACCACGTCGTCATTGGCCGATGCCAGCATCAGCAGCGACCATTGGAGGTCGCGCAGGTCGCCTTGGACCTGTTGAATCTGGTCGCGGACATAGAGCCGCGCATCGAGCGCCACCTGGTCGTTGCGGCTGCGGGCGGTGTGCAGCTTCGCCCCGGCGGGCACGCGGCGGGTCAGCTCTGCCTCGATGTTCATGTGAACATCCTCAAGCTCCGCGCGCCACCGGAACTTGCCGGCGGCGATTTCCGTGCCGATCTGCTCGAGGCCCCTGGCGATGGCCGCGCTTTCGGCGCGGGTCAACACGCCAATGCGGGCGAGCATCTTCGCGTGGGCGATGCTGCCGCGAATGTCGTAGGGCGCAAGCCGGTGGTCGAACGAAACCGATTCGGTAAACCGCTGGACGGTCTCGGCAGGCCCGGCGGAAAAGCGTCCGCCCCAGGTGGCGTGTTTCTTGGTTGGCATGGGCCGGAGTATAGGGAAGCGGAGGGCGAAAGCCAAGCGCGGCTAAAGAGGAGGAAACACGACCCATGTCCATTGACGCCACACCCAAAGAATGACCAGATTCCGATGCCCGAGCCTGGCAGAGCGGTTACCTTGTTTGGAGCTTGGATAGTGGCGGGATTTCGGGTATGTGGGCACAGTTACGAGTGTTGGTGCAAACGACTGCGAGATGGATGACGCGGCATCCAAGAAGGACTTCCGCAACAAGACTAACACTTGTCGCAAGGAAGCCAAAGAAGCCGGATACTGGTTGCGCATAGTTGCAACGGCAGAAAAACATTTGAAAAACGAGGCCCGGACACTCTGGCAGGAAGCAAAAGGACTGCATCTCATTTTCTGTCCCATCCCACGCAAATGAACTCACGAATACTCACCCGGACATTGGTCATTCTCCCCCTTCTCTGTTGT
>CAZAAF010000098.1:10566-11135 GCA_964482575.1 uncultured Verrucomicrobiota bacterium
TCCTCTCCAGGTCCAGCACATCAACACCGCGTTCAGCCTCCCCCTCTGGCAAGGCGAGTCGCTCTGGACGGACAACGAACGCGATGTCGCCAAGCGGCTGGGCTGGCCGGAGGAATCGCGCACGGCCACCCTCGCCAGCTACCGGTTGTATCCGAAAAAGGAAATGACCGTCCTCGGCACGCACCCGCAGTCGCTGGCGCTTTATGCGGAGAAGGGAAAAGTCACGCAGATCTCGATGGTGTTTGCCAACCGCGGCGACCGCGCGACGAGAAGCCAGATGGACAATGACGCCAAGGCCATCGAAGCGGCGCTCAAACCGGTGCTTGGCGAACCCACGCAGGCCTATTTCGGCCAGACCAAGAAACTCCGGTACAAGGTGAAGCGGTGGAACTGGAAGAGCCACGCCATCCTGCTGGAGATGCCGCCGGAAACATATATCGGTGTGCGCATCATGCCGCTGGAGATTGCCGATCGCGAAGGGCGCGCGGAGAGCATCATCAGCTACACGCAATTGCGCGACACGCTCAGCCAGCGCGTCCAGCGCCGCCCCAACGGCGACGTGGTGGTCG
>CAZAAF010000099.1:0-11089 GCA_964482575.1 uncultured Verrucomicrobiota bacterium
ACGCCGCCGCCGCCTTGCAGGACGATCGGGCCGACGCTGACCACCTCCCCCGTCGAGGTCGAACCGCTTTCCTCGAGCAGGTTGCGATTCTCGATCACCTTCTTGTTGTTGAGGATGACCGTGACGGCGTCGTCCACAATCTTGACGTAGAGCGACTGCCAGCTCTCGGCCAGCTTGGCGGCGTTCTTCGTGGGCGCAATCAAGCCGGCCACGCTGCCGCTGCAGGTCTTCGACGGCGGACGATTCATGTCGTTCAGCAACGGAATCCGGTACGCCCCGCGCATCAGCACGCCGCTGCCCGACGCGCGCGCGAGCTGGTATTCGCAGTAGAACTCGAAGTTGCGATACCGGTCCTTCGACTCCAGGTCGCCGCTGGGCGGGGTGTTGACCATCGCGCTGCGCCGGACGCGCCAGCCGTTGGGCGCGCTAATGGAACGCGCCCTCCAGAGGTTCATGTCCTTGCCGTTGAAGAGCGGTTTGAAATCCACCGCCGTCCGGAGGGCGCGGCCGGTGGCGACCGGGACGGTGGCGGCGGTCTGCGCCTTCTTCCAGAACGCGGCCGCGGGCAGGTCGTTAATCCGGGCCAGTGTGGGGATGCCGCGCAGCAAGGCCTCGTCGCGCGTCATCAGGAAGTCGCACCGGAGTTCCCGCAGCGGCATGCCCTTGAGGACCGAGAGGCCGGAGAGCTTGGTGTTGTTGCACCAAAGCACCACCAGCGGCATGCCGGACAGCACAGAGATGTCCTCGACGGGCGTGTCGTTGATGGCCAGGACCGTCAGGTGCATGCCGCTCAGCGACGAGAGGTCCTTCACCTGCGTGCCGCCACAGCTCAACGTCGTCAGCGGCATGTCCCGCAACGGGGTGAGATCGTGAACCTGCGGGTTGCCGTGGCAGGCCAGCCAGGTCAGCTTCATCCCGGCGAGCGCCGACAGGTCCGACACAGCCCCCTGCTCGTCGGGCCTGGCCGGTGCGAGCACGAGCCGCTGGAGTTTCTTCAACGCCTTGAGCGGCACGAGGTCGCTCACGCCCACGGTGGGCACCAGCACGCCCGTCGTGGAAATCGCCACCTCCGTCACCGTCCCTCCCTCGATCTTGTAGTTGGCCTTGCCATCAAAACCGGGATTGAGTTCCCGCAGGCGCGCGATGACGCGCTGGATCTGCTCCTCCGCCGCCAGCGATGGGATGCTCTCCGCAAACGCCTCGTCCGTCATCGGCTTGCCCTTCGGCGCGGCGTCGGTCGTCACATCAATCATGATCTCCTTGCCGCCTTTGGCCAGGGAGGTGTGGGCCGACATCAAGTGTTCGGACGGCAAAGGAGTGTCCGCCGCTTTCGGGACGGACGGTGCCGCGGGCGCCGCAGCAGGCCGGGGCTGCACGACGCGTTTCGCCTCCCGCTGGGGCGACGGCGCAGGCGTGGCCGGTCTGGAAACGGGTGCCCGGTATGGCGTGGCGCTCTCCGGACGCCGGGACACGGAACCGGGCGCGCGTCGGGGGTCCGTGGATGACGTGAACGGCAGGACGCGCGACTGCGCATAGTCCGCGCGCGGCGGTGCCGACGGCGGCGATTCAGCCGCCGGTTTCTTCCACGGCGCCCATACGCATAATCCCGCGAGCAGAATCGCCGCGCCGACTCCCGCGCCGATCCAGACCGGTTTCCAATCCCACACGGCCGGCTCCTCCGCCTTGATCTCGCCCGGATCGGCGTCGTCCTCATCCTCTGTAACGGCCGCGACGATTTTCCTCTCCAGCGGAGGCGGCGGGCCGACTTTGACGCGTCGGAATTCCTGGCGCACCTTGAAGAGTTCATCGAGCAACTCCTCGTACGTCTGCGGACGGTCACGCCGTGATTTGGCGAGCATCCGGTCCATCAACGCCACCAACGAGGGCGGACAGCCCGGCCATGCCTGGAGGAGCGACGGCGGCGGGGCGATGTTCTGCTTCTCCAGAATCTCGGCGGGATGGTCGCCGGTGTACGGCGTCCGGCCCGTGAACATGTGATACAACAAGCACCCGAGGCCGTAGATGTCCGCGCGGCAATCCAGTTCCACCACGCCGCGAGCCTGCTCGGGACTCATGTAGTGAGGCGAGCCCACCACCGGATTTTTCCGGTCCATCAGGCCCGCCAGCGTTACAATCCGGGTGAGGCCGAAATCGCCAACCTTCACCGTGCCGCCTTTGGCCAGATGGATGTTGTCGGTGCATAGCGCGCCATGCGGCAGCCGGGCCGTGTTCCATGCGTATTGCAACGCCTGCGCCACATACACCGCAATGGCCAACGCCTCGCGCGGCTGCAACTGCCCGTGCCGCTCCAGCCGCTGCCGAAGCGTCCGGCCCTCCACCCGCTCGCTGGCGATGTGGCAGACGCCGCCCGCCTCGTCCGCGGCGAAGACCGGCGCGATGTTGTCGTGGCAAAGGCGCAGCACCGGCGCCATGGCGTCCTTGAAACGCTTCCCGAATTCCTCCGTCTGGCTGAACCGCGGCGCCAGCACCTTGAGCATCACGATACGTCGTGCCGCGGCCTCGAACGCCTCGTACTCCACGCCCAACGCATCCTGTCCCAGCCGGTCCAGCAGCGTATAGCTGCCCAAGTGGCGCTCCGCGCCGCACGCCTGAACGGTAATGCGCGGCTGGGTCATCCGCTTGACCTCCTCGCGCACCTGCAACAGTTCCTGGATCAACTCGTCATAACTGCGGGGCCGGTCGACGGGTCGTTTGGCCATCATCTTTCCCAGCAGGCGCTCCAACGAAGCCGGGCAGGCCGTCCAGAACTCCGCGACCCGCGGCGCCGGCTCGGTGGCGTGTTGGGCGAGCAACGTCTTTACATCCGCGCCCTCGAACGGCGGCCGACCGGTCAGCATGTGATAGAGCACGCACCCGACACTGTACATGTCGGCGTGAAAATCCACCTCGCCGGGCTTTGCCTGCTCCGGCGCGGTGTAGAACGTCAATCCCGCCCGTGCCTCGAGCGAAGGCTTGGCCATTCCCAGATCACCGAGTTTCACGTCGGCGGATGGCAGCACCCAGATGTTCCGAGGACGGATGTCCAAATGCGCGAGTTTCAACTGGCTCCACCCGTGGAGAAGCGCGCGCGCCACATAAAACACGATGGCGAGAGCCTCGCGCGCCCCCAGCCGTCCGCGGCGCTGCATCTGGTCCTGCAATGTCTCGCCCCCCACAAACTCGGTGACGGCGAAATACATCCCCCGATCCTCGCCCACAGAGAACATCTGGAGCGCGTTCGGGTGACGGATGCCCGTGGCCGCCGCGGCGTCGCGTTTGAAGCGGGACAGATACCCTGCGTCCTTCGCCAGCGCGGGATCGAGGACCTGGATTGCCACGGTACGGTCGGGCGACCATTGCCGGGCCTTATAGACCGTGCCGGCGCTGCCTGCGCCGAGCCGGGCGAGGATTTGACAGCCACCGACGGTTTGGCCTTCGAGTTGGGTCACGATGATGACTTGCGGCGGGTGTTGATGCTAAAGCGTGCCTGCTTTGCGGAGAGGCCGTCCGGCGATGGCAAATCCGAACGCTCCATCTCCCATCCACCCGGCGCCGCCCGTCGACGCCGGATTGCGCAGAACCGTGGCCTCGCCTTCGAAAATGCGAAGCTGCCAGTACCGGACTTCGTAACTGTCCTTGTGGATGTAGATGGACGTAACCGGCTGGCCGGGGAAATCAGGATGGGGTTCGCCGTCCTGCGAAACGGTCGCGGCATTGCCACGCCACACCATCTCCCGTTCACCATCCAACCGGACCGTGATGGTATCCTGTTCATCGCCCGGGCTGCGGTCCAGCCGCACGACGACCCGCGCCCGGGAACCCCGGTTGACCGGCCAAGGTTCACCCCCGCGGCAGTTCACCATTTTGAGGTGCGTGTTATCGAGGTTCATGGGAATGATGCGGTTGCCATCCAGTGGCAGGTCCACGTGGAAACGCCCCTCCCCGGAAAGCCGCTCGAATTCGACCTCAATCGCATAGTGCGCCGCGTGAATGGCCACGGGCGGGGCGAGTTTGCCGGAACCGCCGTCGCTGATGTAGGCCAGGAAACTGCCGCGGCGCTCCCACGCGTTGGCGTTGGAATGGATCGCGCCTTTTTCCACCCGGACGCGATCCTTGACCGGATCGGTCACATGCAGCAGGTTCACCACTTGGGCCGCCGTCTGGCCGACGCCCGCCTCGGCTCCCGCCGCCTCCAGCGGCGTGATGCGGATGTTGCGGAACCGCACCGCGCTGCCAAAGGCCTGCAACCGGACGGGACCGGGCGCGGCGCTCTCCGGGTCGCCCTTGCCGGTGCTCCGCGGGATCATCGCGTCGTTGTGAATTGTCCGCCCGTTGTGGAGAATGGTGACACGGGCGTTGCTGATCTTGCCACCGACTGCATCGAACCGCGCGGCGTGGAACGTGATGTCGAAACTCTGCCATTCGTCGGGCCGCTTGCTGACATTCTCGTTGGGCGCCCGCATTCTGAAAATCGCGCCACAACACGTGTCATTCGCGGGCTTCTCGAAGGACTCGAGGATCTGCAGCTCGTACCGGCCCTGCAAATAGATGCCGCTGTTTCCCTGTTTGGAATCATCAGGCACGGCGAACTCCGCATGCAGTTCGAAGTCCTGAAACTTCTCGCGCGTATCGAGGTCGGTGTCCCCCACCACCAGCGCCCCGTCGGTCACGGCCCACTGGCAGGGACGGCCATCACGATGCTGCCACGCCGAGGTGTCGCGCCCATCAAAGAGCGTGATCGCCTTCGCTGTATCAACCTTCCTCCTGTCCGCTACATCGTTTGATTTGGAAACCCGGGACTCCGCCGGCTGGCTGGCAAACCACCAAACCGCGCCAGCCGCCACGGCCAGCACAGCGACGCCGGCCAGGCCGCCCACCACCCATTTCCAGCCTCCGCCTGAGCGCCAAGCTGTAACGGTCTCCGCCGGCTTTGACGTGGCCACCTTGACCACCACCGGCTTGGGCGTGGGCGGTTTGGGTGTTGGTGAAGACACCACCCTCGCCGGCTCCGCCGCGGGCGCCGTCGCAACCCCGCCGGATTTCAGCTTATCATGCACATCCTGGAGCTGATCCAGCAGTTCCTCGTAGCTCTTCGGACGCTCATGTCGGTGCTTGGCCAGCATCTTGCCCACCACCAACGCCAGCGGAATCGGGCATGTCGGCCAGACCTTAAAAATCGCTGGAGGCGGCTCGTTCACATGTTTGCTGATCACCGAGAGCGGGTCGGTGCCGGTGTACGGCGGCCGTCCTGTCAGCATGTGAAACAGCGTGCAACCGAGGCTGTAGATGTCGGCCCGGAAATCAATGTCGCTCTCGCCCCGCGCCTGCTCCGGACTGATGTAGTGCGGGCTGCCCATCATCATGCCCGTCTGCGTCAGGCTCGTCGTCACGCCGCCGACGGTCTTCGCCAGGCCCAGGTCGCCCACCTTGACCTCGCCCGTTTTCGAGAGAAAGACGTTGTCGGGCTTGATGTCGCGATGGATGATCCGGGCCTTGTTCCAGCCGTACTGCAACGCCTGCGCCACATAGACGGCAACGGCAATGGACTCGCGCGCATCGAGGCGGCCGTGTTGTTCAATGTGCTCCTTCAGTGTCACGCCATCCACGAACTCCATGGCGATGTAGGGCGTCCGCTCGTATTCCCCGGCGGCAAAGACCTGGACGGCGTTGGGATGGCTGAAGCTGGCCGCAGCGGCAGCCTCGCGTTTGAAACGGGCGACGAAATCCGGGTCCTGGGCCAATTCGGGCGACATCACCTTCAGCGCCACAAACCGGTTGAGCTTCGGTTGGCGCGCCTTATAGACAGTGCCCATACCCCCCTGGCCGAGCCGGGCGATGATCTCGAACCCCGCAAAAAACTGGCCTGTAAGTTCTGACACGGCAGTTCCCTTGCCTCGCTGCCAGTGTACCGCCGCCAAAGACCGGGTCAAGCGCCACGTGCGGCGCTCCCCCACCGCCAGGCTGCGTCTGTTTTCCAGTTGCCGGGCCGTGGAGGTGTGCTAAAATCTCCTTATCGGTTCCCGCGGTGGGAGCCGGTGAAGCCAACGAAACAACAACCAACCACTGAAAGGAAACGCATGACAAAACTGCTGAAGTCACTGGCAGTTGTCGGGTTGGTCGTGGGGTGTCTGGTGGCCACAGCTGTGGCCCCTTCCACTTCCGCGGCTGACGCGGCGAAGGGTCGCGTCTATCTGATCGGTGTGCCGGGTGCCACGTGAGGAGGCTGCGCTACGGTCGTCCGTGAGACGATCTCATCGCTGCCTGGCGTGGCCGAAGTCACATTCGATAAGGAGACGAGGACGGCCACGGTCACGATGAAGGACACCAAGTGCGAACTCACCAAGCAGCAGGCCAACAAGGCCCTGTTGGGCAAGGGTGAGAAGTTCAAGGTTGCCACCTTCAACGAGAAGAAGTAGTTGCAGGCTGTTCCTTCGAAGCCGGAGGCGGCCTCGCGTTGCCTCCGGCTTTTTTTCCCCTCCCGCTTATCGCGCCGGCTTCATCCGGCACACCAGGATGGCCGTCGCCAGGCTGAGCCCCAGTCCGATCGGGCCGACGAGGGTGTGCAGGTGCAACGCCAACTGGCCCGTGGGCGAATGTCCATTGAGCAGAGCGACCGCTCCGCACGTGGCCGCTCAGGCAAAAAACAGGAAGGCCAGGACGGCGGTGATTTTTGCAGCAAGCATAAGCAGACTCCTTTCCAAAGAACCTTGCGATGTTGTGAAACCATCAGGTGGATCGCAACCTCCGGTTGCGATAGCGGTTGAAAAGCAAAATCAGGGCGCTTGAGCCGAGATTCTCCCTTTTCAAACACAGCCTCTTTCTCTTGCCCGTATCCATCGCGCCCGGAGGTCGCGATCCACCTTCGGCAATGTTGCGTCGCAGATGTTCATGATCCGGACGCGCCAACGTCGAGTGGGTGGAGGCATTATCATAAGAGAACGCGAAGCTCGTATCGCTCCCGGCCCCGACAGCCCGGGGACAAGCCTCCTCTACTTAAAACTGCTGGCGACCATACTGCCCAAAGCCGCCCCGAAAACCACGCTCCCCCACGGAGAGCCGGTGAACATTCATCCGCCAGACCGGCAGCCGACGAACTTGTAATAGGCGAATCCCATCGCCCCGCCAATCACGGCGCCAGTCAGAACCCGGATGATCATGCTCATTCGCATCATACGCCCGATCCGCGCCGCACCCGGGTCACTCGCCGCAGGACTTGCCGACCTCGACCTGGGTGACGCAGACGCCCATGTCACCGGGCTTGGACGAAAACGCCACGGCAACCGAATCGCCCTTCTTGATGTCCTTGACGCGGCAGGTCTTGCCGTCGCGCAGCACTTTTGCCTCGGACGGGATGGTGAAACTGATGGTGAACGCGCTGAATCCGCTCGCCCCTTCCTGTTGGATGTTGATGGTATTGGTGGTCAAACTGACCACCTTGCCCCGGACCGGACTGCAAATCATGCCGGTCGTCGACGGGGCAGGACTGGAGCTTCACCCACCCTTGACGATGGGAGTGCCCACAGCCCAGAGGAGCATCACGGTCACAAGCCAGGCGGCTGGTGTTCGTAGTTTCATTGCGTAGGTCTCTCGATTCTGGGTTTCGGACTGAACGGCTGTTAATCATGCTCCCTGCCATCGCGTTCTGCAACTGGTTTTTAGAGTCGATGCCCGTCCCCTGCGGCGGCGGGGATGGTTTCCCCAAACGGAAAGTGCCGCGCCACCGGCGGAACTGTTCCCGCGAGTACCGTCAGAACGGGCTGGAATTCAAAAACCGGCAGGCGACCCCACATTCGGGCGTGCACTACGGCGGCATTCCGCGTATGAGCATTCTGCGCAGGATGGGTGCTGGAAAGTGATGGGTATCTGGTGATCCCCGCGGTCTTCAAAACCGTTGTGGCTGGCGCAAGCCGACCAGGTAGGTTCGATTCCTGCCCTTTCCGCCATCTGCTGCCTGCATACGAAACAACAACCCAGATGAATCGCGGACGACATATCCGACTCACGTCCATGGCCTCCTGCGCGGGGTGAGCGGCCAAGCTCGGCCAAAAGGCCCTGTCGCAGGTTCTGCGACAGCTCCCGCAGACCACCGATCGCCATGTTCTCGTTGGCGCCAACACGGCCGACGACGCCGGGGTGTATCGTCTCGACGCCCGGCGCGCGCTCGTGCAGACGCTCGATTTCTTCACGCCCATCGTGGACGACGCGTACACCTACGGTCTCATCGCCGCCACGAACGCGCTCAGTGACGTCTATGCAATGGGCGGCACACCGCTCACGGCCATGAACATCGTCGGCATGCCCCAGGACCTCGTGCCCCCGGCCACGATCGCGGCCATCTTGCGCGGCGGCGCCGACAAATGCCGCGAGGCCCGCTGCGCCCTCGTGGGCGGCCACTCGATCCGCAATCCCGAACCGATCTACGGTCTCAGCGTCACGGGCATCGTCCATCCCCGCCGCGTGCTCACCAACGCCAGCGCGCGCCCGGGCGATGTGCTCATCCTGACCAAACCGCTCGGCACCGGTATCGTCACCACTGCCCTCAAGCGCGGCCAGGCACCCCGCGCCGCAGTGCGCGCCGCCGTCCATTCGATGACGCGCCTCAACGACATCGGCCCCGCCCTCGCGGCCACCGGGCATGTTCACGCGCTCACCGATGTCACCGGTTTCGGCCTGCTCGGTCATCTGCGCTCGATGTGCCGTGAGAGCGGCGTGGGCGCGGAGATTTGGGCGGACACCGTGCCGGCGTTGCCGCATGTCTGGAAACTCATCGCCGCCGGCTGTGTGCCCGGTGGCACCCGCGGCAACCTCGACTTTGCCGCCGGCATCGTCCGCTGGAACGCCGCCGTCTCCGACGCGCAGAAGCTCCTGCTCGCGGATGCGCAGACCTCCGGCGGGTTGCTCATCTGCGCCGGCGCGCGTCATGCGGAAGAAATCTTGCGCCTCTGCCGCCGGCATCGCACCCTGTGCGCGGAACGGATTGGACGCATCACAAGCAACCGGAACATTCATGTCATTACGCACCATCCCGCAGGTTGAAAAAGTTTTGCAGGAACTCGGCGACACCGGGTTGCCCCGCCCCCTTGTCGTCGCCGTCGTCCGCCGCGGGCTGGCCGTGCTGCGCAAGAAGGCACCGAAGGAGGACTTCATTTTCGCAGAGGTGGTGACGGGTATCCGCGCAGCGCTCGGCACGCTCCGGGCGCAGCGCATCCAGCCGGTCATCAACGGCACCGGCGTCCTCATCCATACCAATTTCGGCCGCGCCCCGCTCGGGCCGGCGGCGATCGAGGCAATGACCAACATCGGCAGCCACTACAACAACCTCGAATACGATCTCACCGGCGGCGCGCGCGGAGGCCGGGCGGCCTACCTCGAACTCGCGCTGGCGGTGCTGTGCGGCGCCGAGGCGGCCACGGTGGTCAACAACTGTGCCGCCGCGCTCGTGCTGGCGTTGCGGCACTTCGCGCCCGGCCGCGAGGTCATCATCTCGCGCGGTGAACTCGTGCAGATCGGCGGCGGCTTCCGGATCCCGGAGATCCTCGAGGCCAGCGGCGCCCGGCTCCGCGAGATTGGCACGACCAACCGCACGACGCTCCAGGATTACGCCCGCGCCATCGGCAAAGAAACCGCGCTGATCCTGAAGGTCCATCGCAGCAACTTTTTCATGGGCGGATTCGTCGAATCGCCGTCCACCGAGGAGATCGCCGCCCTCGCCCGCAAGAAGCGCATCCCCTTCATCGAGGATCTCGGCAGTGGCGCGATGATCGCCACGCAACGGTTCGGCGTGGAGCACGAGCCGACGCCGGCCGAAATACTCAAGCGCGGCGTGGACCTCGTCACGTTCAGCGGCGACAAGCTGCTGGGCGGCCCGCAGGCCGGCATTGTGGCCGGACGCGCCAAACTGGTCTCCGCGCTCAAACGCGACCCGTTCTTCCGCGCACTCCGGTGCGACAAACTCATCCTGTCGGCGTTGCAGGCGACCGCTGACCTGTATCTCCGCGGCGAGGAATCGCAAGTCCGGCTCGTCACGCTGCTCGGCGAGGCGGAGGAGAAATTGCGCGCGCGGGCTGAAGTCATGGTCACCGCCCTGGCCGGTGCGCCGCTCAAGGTGTCCATCGGCGCGGGCCGCGGCCAGGTGGGTGGCGGCACGCTGCCGCAGTCGCAGTTCAAATCGGTGACGCTGGACCTCCAGCCGCGGATGCCGCTGGAGGAATTTGCGCGGCGGCTGCGGGGCCACACCCCGCCGGTGATCGGATATGCCGAGCGCGGCATCTTCAAGCTCGACCTGCGGACGATTTTCCCATCGCAGGATGACACCGTCGTCCAGGCCCTCCGGCTCGCCACGGCATGACCGCGCCGCGCAACTTCATCCTCGGCACCGCCGGCCACGTGGACCACGGCAAGTCGGCGCTGGTCAAGGCGCTGACCGGCGTGGACCCCGACCGCCTGCCCGAGGAAAAGGAGCGTGGCATCACGATTGACCTCGGTTTTGCCAACCTTGCGCTGGGCGATCTCAACATCGGCATCGTGGACGTGCCCGGCCATGAGGATTTCGTGCGCAACGCCGCGAGCGGCATCGCGTTCATGAACGCCGTGCTGTTCGTCGTCGCCGCCAACGAGGGCTGGATGCCCCAGAGCGAGGAGCACCTGCAGATTCTCGAATACCTCGATGTGCCGCGCGGTATCTTCGTCATCACCAAGTGCGACCTGCCGGCGGTGGAGTTCACCCCGCCCCGCCCCGACTGGCCCGTGGTCCGCGTCTCCGCGCACACCGGCGAAGGCATCGAGTCCCTCCGCCAGGCCATCGCCGCCACGCTCACTTCCGCGCCGCCGCCCGAGGACATCGGCAAGCCACGGCTGCACGTGGACCGCGTGTTCTCGCTCAAGGGCATCGGCACCATCACCACCGGCACGCTGACCGGTGGATCCCTGAAGGTGGGCGACAAGCTCGTCATCCAGCCGGGCGGCGTCGCCCCGAGCGTGCGTTCGTTGCACAATCACGGCCGCAAGGTGGAAGCCCTCGGCCCAGGCGCGCGATGCGCAATAAATCTCGCCGACGTCCCGGTCGAGAGCGTGCACCGAGGCGATGTCG
>CAZAAF010000100.1:0-8529 GCA_964482575.1 uncultured Verrucomicrobiota bacterium
CAGCACCGGCTTGCGTCCCGCCTTGTCAATGATGCGGCCCCAGAGCGGATACGAGACCGCCCAGACGCCAAGCTGCATCACCATCCACATCAGGTTGGCCTTCGTGTTGGAGAGGTGCATGACGTCGAACAGGTACAGCCACACGAATTGCGACACATAGGCGATACTGAAGGTCAGCGCGGCGTTGAAGCACAGCAGCCGGCGAAAATTCCGGTCCCGTAACGGCTCGCGCACCAGCCGCCAGAAAATCACGCTGGCGTTGGCGCGCCCCGCCGTAACATCCGGCACCGCGGTAAACATCAGGTAATCCACGGTGCCGGAGATCCCCGCCAACGCCAGCACGATCGAGCCGGTACGCATCAACCACTCCAAGCTCGCCGCCTGCGCCACGTCCAACGCATAACCCGCCGCCAGCGTCGCACACACGGCGGAAACCTGACCGACCTGGTTCCGCTGCGCGAAGTAGCGGCCACGAATCCTCGCCGGCACCAAGTCCGCCATCCACGATACCCATGCCGGCCCGGACAGATGCCCGGCAAAATAGGACGAGGAGCTCAGCACCATCAACGCCGGCCACCACCACGCGTCCGGCAACACCCAAGGAATCAGCGCCACCCCAATCCATAGCGTCCGGTGGCATACGCCTGCCGCAACGAACACCGTCTTACGGTAGCCAAACCGTTCGATGAAGTAACTCGCCGGCAACTGCGCCAGCGCACCAATGAACGGCAAAGCGGCAAACACGCCGAACCAGAACTGCGGCAGGCCCAGCATTTTCGCGTAGCGAGTCATTGCCGCACCCTGCACCGTGAACATCCACGCCGCGCCAAACGCCCATGCCGTCGTAACCAGGCGCAGCGACCGCCGTGTTGCGCTCTCGCGCTCGTCGTCACCAAGGTGCGCCGCCACCTCCGGCGTCGTGCCGATGGCCACCGTGGATATAGGCAAGTCCTGTTTCACTCTCGAAAAACCATATATTGTTCGGTCACTTCGCCTTCCGCACAAGTGGAAAGTGCGATTCACCTCGCGCGCTCCCAAGGCCGGCTTTGGGGTTGACCCTCCACAGCGAACGCGTAGGATGCGAACACACTTGGTGGATTTGCGAGGCCATGAATTACCTGCTTAAACTGCTCACGCGAAATGCATACCAGAGGGAAATTCATCTGATGGAGCACTTCTCCAACACGCCCGAACCCACGTTGTGGTCGAAATGGTTCGGGGGCTGGGTGGTTCCGCTGTTGTTCGCCGGATATGGATTGAATTGTTGTCTTCATCAAACCGGTGTCTTGTATGGAGACAACTCCGCGGAATGGTTGCTGGAAGGCCGCAAGGCGGTATTCTACGGCATTGCATGGGTGAGCGCCGGGTGTTTCGCCCACTTCCATTATTTCTGGCCCACCCTGAAACGGTTGGGAGTTTTCACTGACCTCGGCAAGGTATTGTCCCTTCTCTGTCTGATTGCCTCGGGAGGTTTTGTTCTGTGGTCGTTGTTGAAGGAGATGTTTCCGTTCTAAGCAACGAAAGGACTTCATCTCCCAATCTGTCGTGCCAGGATTTCCATCATGAACAAACCACATGCCCCCTTCGCCGGCATCATCTTCGACATGGACGGCGTGCTTTGCCTGTCGGAACCGTTCATCGCGGAGGCCGGCTGCCGGATGTTTGCCGAGGCCCACCGCGTCACAGTGCACCCCGAGGATTTTGTCCCGTTCGTGGGCACGGGTGAGGATCGTTTTCTGGGCGGGGTGGCAGAAAAATACGGCGTCACGCTCACCATGCCGCGCGACAAGGAACGCACATATGCCATTTACCTCGACATCATCCGGGGCCGGCTCCAGCCGCTGCCGGGGGTGCGGGAGTTCATCGCCAACGGCCACCGCCGCGGCCTGCGGCTGGCCGTGGCGACCAGCGCCGACCGTGTAAAAATGGACGGCAACCTGCGTGAAATCGGACTGCCGGCGGAAACCTTCGACGCATGTGTGACCGGCAATGAGATTGTCCATAAAAAACCCAATCCGGAGATTTTCCTGCGAGCAGCCGAAAAACTGGCGCTGCCGCCGGAGCGGTGTCTCGTCATCGAGGACGCACCCAACGGCATTGCCGCGGGCAAGGCCGCGGGCTGCCGCTGTCTCGGTCTGACGACGAGTTTCGAAGCCGCCCCCCTCCAGAAGGCCGGTGCCGACTGGATCGCGCCCGATCTGGAGCAGGTACCCGCGGTCCTCTTCGAAACCTGATGTCTCCGCAGGGAGCGGAGATTGTCAATCCGCCGGCGCGGTGGACTGTCGACAGAGCCGCATGAAGGAATGGCCCGCCAAACACACCGAACCGCCCGGAGGCAGGACGTGTGTTCGGGGGGCCATCCACCCGTCAGATGGTTGAGCCTTGCATTGGTTCACGCACCCGTTGCAGCTTCCGTTCCTCGTTCCCGGCTTCTTTCCCCAACGTCCTTTATGGCTTTGGCAATATCCACGGAAGCAGGCATCAGCGCGAAGGTCTCCTTCGTCACACGCCGCACCTTCAACTCCTTCAGGGCGGCATCAGAAAGCGTCCCGAGCGATTCGAGGTTCAATGACCGCTCCACGCGGACGTAGTTCTCCGCCACGAGCGGCGGTTCGCTCTCGCCAAGCACCGCACCATCCCGCGCCCTTAACAATTCCATGGTCAATGTCTCGCTCGGAACATCGAGGGCCGTGCTGCGGTGGAACTTCGCAGTGCCAAGGGGCGTTTTGATGCTCTGCCGTTCCGCAAACCAGTCGTCTTCATGCCGCCGGCAAATCGCCTCCGCTTCGGTCTCAATCCATTGCCGTTCGGCATCCGCGACCACCGCGTCGTCCACAATCTTCTTCAACCAATCGCGGTGTACGGAGTTCAACTCGCTTGCGAGATTATCCAAGGCTGAGAGAATATCGTTGTGTCTCTTCTGCAAACCGAGGAGGTTTTGAAAATCCTCGGTTGTGATGTCTACTGTTGATTTCTTCTTGTTCATGGTCGATCTCCTTCTTTACGGTCCAAGACGGGTTGAACGGAAACGCGCGTCGTCATTCCCAACATCCGTCCTCGGTCGTCGTTTCGGGAATCGGTCGCTGCCAATCGTGTCTGACGCATCGCTTCGCGGCCCCTGGTTCCTTGCGATCCCTTCTCGACTTTCAGGTGAACATGGTCTGGCGGACGCAGAGGACATAGCCTGCCTTGGATGTCGAGTCACGGGATCCGGGACCCGTTGCCGCAGGGCCGCCTCAGCGTAATCCATCGCCATTTTCTCGCTATCCGTTGTCATGCACCGGTCCTCCCTCCTCAACGAGGTCCCGACGCAAGACCCCGGTGAACCGGTCGTAGCCCCGATGTTCGAGTGTCCAACACCGCGAACAAACCCAGCCCGACACAGTCTTGCGGTCCGCAACCTGGCCGCAGGCGCATGACCGGCGTTTCCCCCGCGATCTGTATGGAAAGGCACCTGCAATGCCGCCCTTCCGGCGGGCCGGCCCTCGATCAAGCCGGCGTATGCTGACGCTGCGAGTTCTCTTTGTTTTCCCTTTCATGATGTCTCCTTTCTGAAAACTGTTGTCCGAGACCGAGGGCCCCGGTTCTTTCCTAAACCGTCCGTCCTTTCAGCGCGCTCCCTCAACCGCACCGCCCGACCAATTTCCCAGTCCAGTGCTTGCAGGATTGTTTCGGGAAACGTCTCGCCAACCAACCAATGTTGCCAGGTCTCGGGGTTCCGGCCCAGTACCTCCAAAGCGCCTCGTACTTGATGCACCGATCGCATCGCTTCTAGACTGATGCCAGCCCCGGAGCACAGGACGGGTTCCTTGACCTTCGAGGCTCGATGCCCAAACGGGGTTGCGTGACTTGACGGGATCGACTCCATGTTCTCCTTTTCGTAATGTTCGCTCTTTCAACCGGCATCTCCACACATGCCCGTGACTTCCGTCCCGAAAAATCCCCGTGTTTGGCCGCCGCACACCGCCCAGCAAGCCGGCAAATGTCCGAGCGACACACCCATTCCAGAGGACCGGGAACGGTGGATTGCGAACGGTGAGGAGGAAATGACGTGGATCGGTCCTGGCAGTTGCCCGACCCGGCACTTGCCGTGGTCGTCCCCCGCTGGCCAGGCGCAAACGACCGTCTCCAGTCCCAGCCGATTTTCACGTTCCATTCGAACTGGGCGGGTGTGAGCCGGTGCACCCCATACACGCTCCGCATCCGCTCCGTTGAAACAATCTTCGGCACCCCACGACAGACCTTGTGCCAATCGCGCAAATCCACCCCCGCGTGCCGCGCTGCCGCACTGACGGAGGTTTTCAGATGGCGCGCCATCCATCGTGCGTAAGCTCCCGGTTTCAATTTCATGTGTCCTTTGTGGCTTGATCAGAGAAAAACCGGCAACGACCTCCCCGAGACTGGAATGTCAAACCCCATCCTGTCGTCCGAACGACTAGAATTTTCCTCTCCACCTTTCCCGCCCCCGTCCCCGGACACCTCGAACTGCCCCCTTTCCCGCCACATGCGGTAAACACAGTGGTTTTTGGAGTTGACGATCCGGGGGTTCAGGTCCATTGTAAGAGAGGAAGGAATACGGTGTTTCATACGTTGAACGAAAATAGTCATGTTCTCTAACAGTGTCAAGATAAATTTTCTTACTTTTTAAAATCCCATGAGCCTCGAACTTGATAGAAAATCCATCGCACGCCGGGTCCTGGCGTTGCGAGGCGAACGGAAGATGTCCCAAGCCGCCGTGGCCGCCACGGCCGGTTGCACCCAGCGGTCCGTTGCCGAGATTGAAAAAGCCGGCAGCTTCAGCGCGCGACTGCTGCGCGACGTGGCCGCCTCGCTTGGTGTGGGGGAGGAATGGCTTCGCACCGGCCGGGGCGACAAGAATGCCGTGGGAGTGATTTCGAACGCCCACGTCGAAAGCCTTTCCATCTTCCGCCAGGTGCCGGTGGTGTCGTGGGCCGCGGCCGGCACCGCCAAGGACTATACCGACCTGGCGAACTTCCTCGACGAGCGGGTGGTGACGGAATGCAAGGATCCGAACGCTTTCTGTATCATCGTGGATGGCGACAGCATGCAACCGGACATCCGGCCCGGGGATCGTGTGGTGGTTTCGCCCAACGCCGAGGCACAGAGTGGCGATCTGGTCGTGGCCCGGACCCGCAAGGACCATGACGTTTATTTCAAGAAGTTTCTCCGCCACGGCCCGAACGGCGAGAAAGTCCGCCTGTTGAGCCTGAATCCGAACTATCCACCGCTGGAATTCAAGCTGGCAGACTTCCGTTTCATCTACCCCGTCGTCAATCTGATACGGGTTTACAAGCGGAACGCGTAGTTGCTGCCGGGTGAGGATTTCCGCCGTCCCATCGCAACCAACGAACACAAACGGGACTCCATGAGTTCCTGCGGGGCCCTGCGTCGTAGTGTGACGGAATTCGACGGACTACAGGCACCCGATCACACGAACAGAGAATGGACCACCACGTTTTGGTGACTCGTTTTCCTTTTTCTTGTGCCGGCCTCCGAAATCCACCTGTCAAGTTGTCCATTCCTTCCATGCTGCCTGGCGAATGGAGACCCGACAGGGTCCTTCTCCACCACTCTCGTCCACCGCAGAGGCGAGCCGCGGTGATGTGAACGCGCGATTTCACTAATCCAGCCTCCGGTACTGAAGTCTTTCAGGCCAGGCATCCTGGCCCCGCTGCATATCCGGCCGTGCAGAGCCGGGAACAACATGCGCATGTTTTTCGTCATCCCCAAGGCACGGCACGAACCCCCAAAATCACGTTCATGGTCACTCCTCTAGAGGTCCTATATAGGAGTCCATTGAAAAACGCATGTTTTCACTTTCAAAGAACTCGCGTTTTTAGCCGGTATTTTCACTCCTCTAGAGGAGTGCTTTTACTTTTCAGATTTTTTTCTGTGGTATTTCCGCGTACGTGACGCAGGCCTGCGGGCCGAGGTCCGAAAAAAAATGAACGCCGACGGAAAACAACGGAGGGAAAGGACAAGATGAAACTGAACTGGCTCGTGAAACTTGCGCTGGCGTTCGGGCTTCGAAAAACGGAGTCCTTCCTCGCGGCGCAACCCGACCTCGATGCCCAAGCGCATCATAACGCCATTGCACTCGCCGAAACACTCGGTTCCAAGACAATGCGCGCCGCGCTGCTGGCCGTCGCCTGCGATTTATTGAAGGCCGTGGATGCCCTCCGTCACGACTCGGCCACGGTGGACGACATGGCCGCACACGCGAGCGTCATACTTGGCGCCGCGGCCCTGATGTTCTTCCGACACGCCATCGCCAAACGCCCCGAGGTCGTCGCCCGCATGGTACACCTCGTGCGGACGCCGCTGCTGATGGCGTTGTTGTTGAGCGCGACCATCGCCCAGGCCCAGGCCATTTCCAACACTTCGCCGGTCTCATCGGTGGTCACTTCCTCCGTGTCGATCAATGGAACGGTGGCAACCGACCTCATGGAGATACTGCCGGGATGGCAGCATGTTGAGAGCTTTCCTGCCTTCGCCAAGGCGTTCAGCACGAATGTGAGTTTGAATGCCGTGTATTCCTGGCGCTCCAACGGCGGGCTTTCCAGCGGCGGCGCAGCTCTCGCCGCGCCCCTGATGAAAGTGAACTGGTCGCTCGATCCGACGACGGTCTGGGCGCTCTACGGCGGCCCCTCGCTCGTCATCGGCAATGACAGGGACGGCGCATTCTCCGCGCTTGAAGCCGCCGCTTGGACAGATCCGTTTGGTCCACTGCTGGCGTGGATCGAGAAAACACTTCCGCCCCTCGCGTGGCGGCCGCGACAACTGGACGCCTGTTACGGTTACATCGGCGGGGGCATGGAAACGTTCGGTGCGGACGGTGCAGGCAAGGCCGTCATCCTGTCGGCGGGCTTAGGCTTCAAGTTCTGAATGGAGAACTGACATCCATGAAAACCGATCATCATCGCAGAGACGCCATGCCCCAAGGCTGCCTCCCACCACCTCCCCGGCAGCCGCGCTGCCCATGCGCTCATGGCGTCTCTGCGATGAAAACGATCTCGTTCTTGCGGCCATCTCTCGCCCCCTCTCAGGCCGTCCATCACCCGATGCATTCCGTCATCACACAAACGGAGGTGGGCCGCCATGATTGACTTTTCCAGTGCTCTCCCGTTCATGGCCGCGGATCTTCCCAATCCCAGCAGCTTCCAAGCCATTGGCTGGGTCGTGGTCATCATCGGCGTCATCGTCACCGGTGGCTATTATGGCGTGGCGCTGGTGGAAATGCTCCAGCGCATCCACCACGCCGGGACCGCGCGCGACGTGAACGTGGTGAACGAAACCCAGCGGCGCGATGTGACGTTGCTATCCACGGTCATGACCAAGGCCATGTGCGACGAACGCCACGCGGCACTTGCCCTCGGCAACGAACACCTCATTCGCCTCCGCATGTTGGAACAGATCAGTGTCTACGAAACGCAGGCGCAGCAATCGCGCGAGAAGCTCCATCACCAAATCGGCGAACTGGGCAACAAGGTCGAACGTGTGGACACGCGCCTCGACAATCTGGAGGGGTGGATGAAAGCCACGAGTGAAAAAGTCGATGAAATATCCAGCGGACTTTCCAACCTGGCTGGGGCGCAGGGAAAAGACTGAACCCATGAATCGCACTCCCAAACAACGTCCCGCCATTGACGTCTGCAGGTCCCGTACCGGCGGGGTGGAAGGCGTTCCTCCGGGCGGGATTACATGCGCAAGCAAACATCGTCGTCACCCCCAAGGGACGCGACCTCGCGGTGACAACAGCAGGCCGTTTCGCGTGGAACCGGATGACCATCAGACCAAGCCATCCGCCGAGGTCCTGGGTCATTGGCGCCAAGTCAGCGTTCTCTCACAGGGGTCGTTCCCCCCCGAGCACCCCAAGTCCTCCACGTCTCCACGCTCTATTCGGGCACCGGCCTGCCAACGACGGCGCGCTGTTGTGGGCGGAGCACTGAAACGCAACCGATCCCAGGCCGCAACCCAGCCGCGGCCCCCGAATCCCGCCCTCCTCGCCATCCGGCTTCGTCATGACTCAACGTTGGATGTCTTCCTGGCCAACAACGCGACATTTGCCCGCGATGTGATTACTGTGGCCGTCCAAGGCTCGTGGACGTTGTTTGCCGCCTGGCTTGAGGCCCACGGCGTGCATATGGGCAACAAGGCCATCTCCCCTCGCCGACACCGTCCGCCCGCCGCCGACGCACAGATTCAACACCGCACCGCCATGGTCTCGGAGTTGCGCGGCGAGACCAAAAACCGCGAAACCTCCATCGTCAACGCAATCCTGGATCATGCAGTGACCGCCTTGGCCAGCACCGTGGACGCCGTCGCGGGTGCTTCCAAGAACGACGCACCGCTGCTGCTTGATACCATCGGCAAACTCACGGGCCTTCGCCTGATGGAACTGCACGAAACCGAAATGAGGGGCCGAAGGTCCGATCGCGTCCTCAAACGCAAGGAATTCAAGTGGCGGCGCGAGTCCAAAGTCAAAACGGGCTTGCAGCAAATTGAAAA
>CAZAAF010000100.1:8539-11062 GCA_964482575.1 uncultured Verrucomicrobiota bacterium
GTGAAAATGAACGCTCCACGTCGCAAGATGTTAACGGGGCGAAACGAAAAAGTGAAGGCCGCCATCTACGCCATCCGCAATGCAATGGAGGCATCGCTGTGACTAAAGCGCCTGCCACACGAATGGTTCAACACGTGACGTCTCCATGTCCCGTTCAGGACCGTCCGCGGTGCCGGACGTTCGAGGAATATCTGAACGTGTGTGCCCGGGTACCCCGGCACGGCGACACGTACGGGCCATTTTGCTTCGAAGGTCGCGCTCCGCTGCGGTGGATTGTGGCGCTCACGGACAAGGTACTTCTGAATTGCCTGGGCGACGGCCAGCCAAAGCCCCGGCAGGACGCAAACCACGCAGCAGCAAAATCCTCCACCACCCTCCGCCCCCCGACAAGCATCGGTCCGGCCGCGCGTGCGGTGGAAATCGACGGTATTCACTTTGAACCCGGGGCGCTCAAGGGAGCCACGATTACCATCGGCGGCGGGGCACAATGGGGCAAGACAGCGTTGGTCCTGAACTTTCTGAGCTTCCTGACCGCCATCCAGTTCGCCAACTTCGGTTATTACACTCCCGACCATGAATTGCTCGCCAAAATAGTAGATACGAAATTCCGCCCGGATGTGCTTGACCAGCAGCCCTGGATGGCCGCGATGATCCGTCTCGGCGTCACCAAAAATGCTTCGGGCAGGACGGTCAACCGCAAGAACAGTTTTCAGGTCTCCGACGGCCAACGCAAGGCTTTTGGCCATTTCTGCGGCATGCAGAAACCGACGACGGCGATCTCGCTCGACGCCGCAGCCTTGGATGAGGTGGACGACATCCCGTCCCGCAATATCGGCTACGTGGATGGTCGCATGACCGGCTCGCCGCTGGCTCTTCGATGGGAGATCGGCACGCAGCGCATTGCAGGGGCCGGCCAGAATCAGCGTGTCGAAGCGGGCAGTTTTCATTGCCATCTGACGCCCTGCCCAAAATGTGGTGCGGCATGGAATCTGGAGGAGAACTTCCCACAGATTATCCGTGTCAGGGAAAACGCACCCTTGCTCTCCGACAGGAGTGCGGAGGCCAACGTCCTCAACGTTTCGAAGGTCAAATCCGTCACGGCGCACCAGCACACCCTCCCGCAGCCGGTGGAATCCTGCATTACACCGGAAACAGGTCATGACCGCGGAGCTATCTACTATTGTGCATGCCTGAATTGCGGCACGGAGCTGGATCGCGACGCGGGCAGATATGTCGCCAAAAACCCGGAACAAATCCGCCAAGCCAGGTTTTCCATCCGTGTCTCGCAACTCGGCATCAGCGCCATCTCGCTGCAGGAAATTGTGGGCGCGTGGTATTCGGCCATGAGCGACCCCAGCGGCGAGGCCATGGCGGCGTTCTACTGTGACCGCATCGCCATGCCTCACGCCGGGGCCGCGCAACCCCTCACAGCGGCCATTCTGGAACGTGCCCGGGACGGAGGAATGCACCACGAAAAAGGAGCCGGGACCGGGGGTGACGCGAAAGAATTCTCCACGCCTCCGGTCCACGCCGGAGATCCCGATGATTCCGCCGCGCGTCCGTATCCGATGTCACTGACACGCGGCGTTCATCCACGTTTCGCGGGGTGTGATATGGGACCGCGGTGCTGGTTCTGGTGCGATGAAGTCCAGTCACCTGTTGTCAGCGCACTCGTATGGGCCGAGATGATTGCCAGCGGTAACATGCCCTTACGCATTCCGTTCTTGATGGAACAGCTCGGCGTCGAGTGCGTGTTCTTCGACGCCGGCGGCGAGCCGGACCTGGCCACCCGTCTCTGTCTCACACTAAACGGTCTGGAGAACTTCGAGCCGCCTGTCATGCCCCGCGCGGAATTGATGCGCACTTCTCTGGTCAACATCGGCCGAAACTTGACGTGGAACGGCCGCCGGTGTGTGTGGAGCGGTCTGCGCGCTGCCGTTGTCCTGTTCACACCAAGCGAAGCCGGCGGCTTGGTACAAACTGTTGGCCTCACGCAAACGGGCAGGATTTACCCGCTAATCAAGTGTAACCGTGGCGAGAGCATCCAGGCCACCGTGAATGATTTTCTCACGCCAAACGAGGGTGTCATTGAAACGATAGCCAATGGCGGGGGTCTGGAGGAGAACACGGAGAGTCCGGCGGGATCCTGTCCGGCCGCGTCCCCCGATTCCGCCTTCCGCGTCCCCCGAACCGTCATCCGACTCCATCCCCGCGCACGCCTCCCGAAAACGCACATCGGCGCGGGCGCACCTCAGACCGTCCTCGACTCACACCTGTTGAACCTCCGGCGTATCCGCCATCCCAAGACCGGCGAGGAAACCTGGGTCAACAAGGTCGAGAACTATTTGGGTCTGGCAAAAGTTTACGCACGCTTGTGCGCGCGTATGGCCGGCACGCCGCCGGCTGCGCTGTTCGGCGCGCTCAATCCCGATCGCGCCTTCACCGTCGGCAACAACCGCTGGGGTTTCCGGCACTGACTACTCTAAGGACCAAGAACCATGTGGAATCCCTTATCCCATTCGC
>CAZAAF010000101.1:0-11060 GCA_964482575.1 uncultured Verrucomicrobiota bacterium
CGGTGCGTTTCGCCGCGTACACGGGCGACGCGCGGGTGCTGGCGTTGAAGCGGCACCTGGTGACCGAGGCCATCGCCGCACAGGAGGCGGACGGCTATCTCGGCACGTTCAAGCCCGAGAAACGAATGTGGTCGCTCTGGGACATCCACGAGATGAACTACCTGGTGTACGGCCTGACGATGGACCACCGGTTCTTCGGCGAGAAGGCGTCGCTGGAGGCGGCGAAGAAACTGGCGGACTACATCCTGCGCCGCTGGGCCGCCGAGCCGCCCAAGCAGCCCAGCCCTTGGGACATCACGCTCTACATGGGTGTCACGGGGGTGGAGAACTCGATGCTGGCGCTGCACCGCGAGACGGGTGACGCGCGGTATCTGAAGTTCGTGACGAAGACACGCGACCTGATCCACTGGGACGCGCACGTCGTCACCGGCCGGCACGACGACATCGAAGGCCACGCCTACGCGCATCTCTGCCGCTGCGTGGCGCAACTGCGGCTCGACCGTATCCAGCCCAACAGCCAGTTGGCGAGACCGTCACGCGATGTCCTGGACTTCATCCTGCACGGCAACGGCATGACGATCACCGGCGAGTGCGGCGACCACGAGTGCTGGCACGACACGCAGGAGGGCACGATCAACCTTGGCGAGAGCTGCGCGAGCGCCTATCTCGTCCGCTGGCTCGATGAGTTGCTGCGGATGGAAGGCCGGCCTCTCTACGGCGACCTGATGGAGCGTGTCATCTACAACGGCCTCTTTGCCGCGCAATCGCCCGACGGCCGGCGCATCCGTTACTACACGCCGATGGACGGGCCGCGCACCTATTATAAAGGGGACACGTATTGCTGCCCGAACAACTACCGCCGCATCATCGCCGAACTGCCCGGCGTGATCTGCTATCGCGCTGGCAACGGCATCGCAGTCAACCTCTACACGGCGTCGGAGGCGAAGGTGGAACTGTCGCCGAAGCTTTGCGTGAAGGTGCGGCAGGAAACCGATTACCCGAGTTCCGGCCGCGTGACCCTCCGGCTCGAACCGTCGCAGGCCGCGACGTTCCCGCTGAGCCTGCGCATCCCCTGCTGGTGCGAGAAGCCGAAGGTGTCGGTGAACGGCGAAGCCGCCGCGAGGGATGTCACGCCCGGGGAGTTTTTTGTCATTCACCGTCCATGGAAGAACGGCGACCGCGTGGAACTGGACCTGCCGATGCCGGTGCGGCTCGTGGCCGGCCGAGTGGCGATCCTGCGCGGTCCGCAGGTTTTCTGCCTGAACCGCTCGCGCTATCCCAACCTCGCCAACACGGACCTGCGGTTGCTGGTGCTGGACCCAAAGTCGGCCGAAGGGCCGTTCCCGGACAACTCGGTGCGACCCGGCGGGGTCGCCTGCCGCATCAAGGCATGGGGCGCGGGCGCGTGGTATCCGGGCGGCAAGCCCGGTGTCGCGCTGGAGTTGAGCGAGTTTGCCGACCCCGCCGGCGAGTTCACCTATTTCAAGGTGCCCGACCCGAAGGCCGGGTGTCTCCAAAAGGACGAGTTGCTGGCGCGGGAGTAGGTGTCTGGCGACGGGCGCAGTCCTGGAAAAGCGCTTGACCCTCCGGGGGGCGGGCGCTAATTTATTAGTGGAACTGGTTCCATATCGCCCGTCATGATCCAGCCAAGCGCCAAACATCCCGTCCCCTCCCCCGTGCATGACCTGAAAGGCGGCCGCGCGAAAGCCGCGGCCCCGCTGCCATCGGTTCCCGCGCTCGACCGCGGCCTGTCCGTGCTGGAACTGCTGGCGAGCCGCCGGATCGGCCTGCGGGCGATTGACATCGCCCAGGAACTGAAGGTCCCGAAGAACAGCCTCTCCCGGATTTTGCAGGCGCTGGTGGATCGCGGGTATCTCGACCGCGACGAGACAACCAAGACGTTCATGCTGACGCAGAAGCTGCTGGCGATCGGCAGCGCCACGGTGTGTGAGAGCCACCTGATCGAGGAATCGCTGGAAATCATGCGGAGCCTGCGGGACCAGACGCTGGAGATGGTCCAGCTCAATGCGCCGTTGAACCACGACGAAGGCGTGGTGCTGAACACCATGCCGTCGCGCCACCAGGTGCGGTTGATGGTGGACCCGGGGACGCATTTCGAGTTCCACAACACGGCGCCCGGCAAGGTGGTGCTGGCGTTTGTGCCCAACAGGGAGCGCGAGATGATGCTGGCGCGCCTCAAGCTCGTGCGGTCCACCCACAAGACCGTTGGCAGCAAGGAGGCGCTGTGCCGCGAGCTGGAGGAAATCCGCCGGCAGGGATTCGCGCTGGACCGGGGCGAATTCGCCGAGGGCGTGCATTGCGTGAGCGCGCCCGTTTTCGACCGGAACAGGAGTTTCGTGGCGGCGTTGACCGTGACGGGGTCTTCGACGCAAATGCCGGTATCGAGACTGAAGGAAATGGCCCCGCTGGTGGTCTCGCACGCCAACGCGATTTCGCGGCGGCTCGGTTACGAATGGACCGGGTCCATCCCCGGCCAACAGGAGCAAGGACAATGACGATGGTGCATCACAGCCTCAAGACGGTTCTGACAATGGGATGCCTCGCGGCCATGGCGACCGCGGCGTTGGGCGCGCCGACCGCGCCGGCGAAACCGGCGGAGGGCGCCCCGCCCTCCGACGCGCTCTTCTGCATCGGCACGCCGGACGGCTCGCCGATGGAGTTCGGGCTGGTAGACAAGCGCTGGCCGGAATACGCCAAGCGTTACCCGAACCCAATCGTGTTCACGGTCGGCAAGAGTCCGCTCAGCGCGTGGCCCTACATCCACCCGAGCACGCACGACGGCTGGGCGGGCGGCAAGCCGCAGACCTTCACCATCCGTTATCATGCGGAGCAGGCGTCCACCAAACCCCTCTACCTGACGCTCGGCGTGCTGGCCATCTGGGAACCGAGCCAAATCACGATCACCGTCAACGGCAAACAAATCGCCACGCGCCGGTTGCCCAAGGAGAAGCTGAACAACCAGCTCGCGTATCAACCCGACGGCGAAGGCCGGTCGCTGCCGCTGACATTCCCCGTGCCCGCCGGCGCGATCACTGCCGGCGACAACACCCTTGCCATCACGCTCAACGACGGCAGTTGGATCGTCTATGACTACGTCCAGCTCAGCCCGCGCAAGGAGGCGCCGAAGATCGTCGCGCACCAGGACCCGGAGTTTTTGAAGAACTTCCTCGCCGGGCCGCTGGCGAAGGTGGACGAGGTGGTGTTTGCCGTGCGCTCGATGATTCCCGAGCACTGGTATGCGAACTTCGGCTACTTCTCGCCGGACGAGAACAAGAAGATGTATGGCAAGGAAGGCCGGCTCTGCAAACTGAACCTGAAGACCGGCCAGCTCACCCTGCTCATCAACGATCCCGAGGGCTCGGTGCGCGACCCGGCGGTGCATTACGACGGCCAGCTCATCGTCTTCTCCTACCGCAAGGGCGGCACCGACACCTATCATCTCTACACGATGCAGAGCGACGGCACCGGCCTGCGCCAGCTCACCGATGGCATCTATGATGACATCGAGCCGGCGTGGCTGCCCGACGGCGGCATCGTGTTCATCAGTGCGCGCGGCAAGCGCTGGGTGAACTGCTGGCTCACGCAGGTGGCCAACATCTTCCGCTGCGACGCCGACGGGAAGAACATCCGCCAGCTTTCCGCCAACCTCGAACACGACAACACGCCGTGGCCGCTGCCCGACGGCCGCATCCTCTACATGCGGTGGGAATACGTGGACCGCAACCAGGTGAACTTCCATCACCTCTGGACGATGAATCCCGACGGCACCGGGCAGACGATCTACTTCGGCAACCTCAATCCCGGCGGCGTGTTCATTGACGGCAAGCCGATTCCCGGGTCCGACAAGGTGGCGTTCATCAACTCACCCGGCCACGGCGCGCCGGAACACGCCGGGTACGTGGCCACGGTGGACGCCAGCCACGGGCCCGATGACCTCGGCGAACTGCGCAACATGACGCGCGGCGTCGGCTATCGCGACGTGTGGCCGCTGAGCGAGCAGGCCTTCCTGGCCGCAAAGGCCGACGAACTCGTCGCCGTCGGCACCAACCGGCAGACGGCCACGATCTTCAAGCTGCCGAAGGAGTTCTGCTCCATCCCCAACGTCTGGCTCCACGAGCCGCGGCCGCTCGTCCCGCGCGAGCGCGAGCGCGTCATTCCGTCGCGCGTGGACCTCTCGCAGCCGGTGGGCCGCTACCTGCTCGACAACGCCTACTTTGGCCGCAACGTCTCCGGCATCCAGCCTGGCGAAATCAAGAAGCTGCTGATCGTCGAGAGCCTGCCGAAGCCGGTCAACTTCACCGGCGGCATGGACCCGATGAGCTACGCGGGCACGTTCACGCTGGAACGCGTGCTCGGCACGGTGCCCGTGGAGCCGGACGGCTCGGCCTACTTCGAGGCACCGGCGCTGCGCAGCCTGCTGTTCGTCGCGCTGGACGACAAGGGGCGCGCCGTGAAACGGATGCAGAGTTTCACCACGGTGGAACCGGGCGAAACGCTCGGCTGCGTCGGCTGCCACGAGCACCGCACGTTGACACAGAATGTCTGCATGGCGCGACGGCCGTCGGCTGCGGCGCGCGCCGCCAGCCGGATCGAGCCGTTCCAGGGCATGCCGGACATTCCCGATTTTGCGCGCGACATCCAGCCGGTGCTCAACCGGAACTGCGTGAAGTGCCATGATTACGACAAGCGCGAGGGCGGCGTCATCCTGACCGGCGACCACGGGCCGATGTTCTCGCACAGTTTTTACACGCTCACCGTCTGGCGGCAGATTGCCGACGGGCGCAACCTTGCCAAGGGCAACTACCCGCCGCGCTCGCTCGGCAGCGGCGGCAGCCCGCTGATGGACAAACTGGACGGCACGCACCACGGCGTAAAGGCGTCGCCGCAGGACCTGCTGATGACGCGGCTATGGCTCGATTGCGGGGCGGCCTATCCCGGCACGTACGCCGCGCTCGGTTGCGGCATGATCGGCGGCTACCAGCAGAACCAGGAAATATTGGAAAACGACAAGGAGTGGCCGGCAACGATCGCGGCACAGAAGGTCTTTGAGAGCCGCTGCAACTCCTGCCACAACGCGAAGCACGAGCCGGTTCCGCGCACACTCTGCGACGAGATCGGCCTCAGCTTCTGGATGCCAAGCATGGATGACCCGCGGTTGAAGCGCACACGCCACATCGTTTTCAACCTGACGCGCCCGGAGAAGTCGCTGGTGTTGCTTGCGCCGCTGTCCAAGGCCGCCGGCGGCTACGGCACGTGCGGCAACATCTT
The DNA here is from genome assembly GCA_964482575.1 of uncultured Verrucomicrobiota bacterium. Classification (GTDB taxonomy): domain Bacteria; phylum Verrucomicrobiota; class Verrucomicrobiia; order CAIQCK01; family CAIQCK01; genus CAIQCK01. The sequence continues at coordinate 5,290 of CAZAAF010000101.1, forward strand.
CGCCAGCAAGGACGACGAAGGGTATCGGGCATTGCTGGCCATGTGCGAAGCCGGCCGGCAGCGGCTGGAGGAGGTCAAACGCTTCGACATGCCCGGGTTCCACCCGCGCGAGGAATGGGTGCGCGAGATGAAACGCTACGGCATCCTGCCCGCCGGCGCCAAAGCCAGCGACCCGATCAATGTCTATGAGGTCGAGCGCCGCTACTGGAAGTCGCTCTGGTACGACCCGTCGGCCCCGCTGGCGGCGGCGAGGTAAAATTCCTTTTCCAAGCCGGTGTAAAACCGGATATTCTACGGCCATGGATTCAAGGTGGCCGAGAATCATCATTCCCTGGATGGCGTTCGCCGCAGCGAGCTGGAGCCTGCTGCCGGCGGTGGCGCAAACGCCGTTGGATCTTCATGTCGTCGCCGCCAATCACGCGGGCAAGCCGTTGCGCGCCGACCCGGCCGACAGGGACGGCGCGTGGATTCCGATGCCGCCGGCAGAGTTTGAGGCATCGCTCTCCAAACTCGTCGAATCCATCGCCGCGTCCCGTTGCACCAACATCCTCCTCTTCATCCCGGGCGGACTCAACGCGGTCGAGTCCGGCGTCGAGATGGCGGCGCGAACGGTGCCGGACATCCAGGCGGGCGGCAGTTACCCGCTGTTCATCGCGTGGGATTCGCGGTTGACCTCGACGTACTGGGAACACCTGACGCTGGTGCGGCGCGGTCAGGAGAAGCCGGTCCAGGGCAAACTCTCCGCGCCCATTTACGGCGCCACCGATGTGGCCCGCTCGCTGGTCCGGACGCCGGTGGTGTGGTATCATCAGGGCGCCACCGATCTGAAGAATTCCCGGATTGGCGGCTCCTCCTATCACACCAACGCGCCTTCCCAGGGAACCGTTCACGACACGATCGATCATCTCGTAAACACGGAGATCGCCGACGTGAACGCGCTCTACGCGGAGCTGCGCCGCCGGTACGCCAGCGACCCGGCCCATGCCATTGCCGTCTCGATGGGAGGCTTTGAGCGGACCGCGGCATGGCAACTGACGCGCTACGGGCTCTCCTGGGTGACGCTGCCGACGAAACTGGTGTGCGCGCCCATGATCGACGGCCTGGGCACCAGCGCGTGGGAAAACATGCGCCGCCGCACCTCGACGCTGTTTCGCGCGCCGGAGGAGTTCTATCTCGAGGACCGCTGGCGCAATCCCGGCGAAGTGGCGCGCACCCTGGACAGCGATTCACGCGGCGCGGTGGCCCGGCTCCTGGAGGCGCTGCGTGTGGTGGAAAAACGCCGGCCGGTTCCCATCACGCTCGTCGCCCACAGCGCCGGCAGCCTTGTGGCCAACGAAATGGTCCGCCGCGGCGCGGACCTGCCGTTCCAGAACATCGTCTATCTCGCCGCGGCGTGCAGCATCCGCGACTGGGACGTGTCGGTGGTCTCCTATCTGGCGGCGCATCCCGGGACGCATTTCTACAACCTGAGCCTGCATCCGGCGAATGAGGTCAGCGAAGCCAACGCCGCCGACCTGGTGCCGCGCGGCAGCCTGCTGGTGTGGATCGATGAGTTCCTCGCGCACCCGGAGACCGTGCAGGATCGCACGCTGGGCCGGTGGGAGAACATCATGCAGGCCACGCATCTCATCCCCCGCGAGGTGCGGCCGCAGGTGACGCTGAAGGCGTTCAGCGCCGGTGAAGCGCTCACGCACGGCCCGCAGGAGCACGGCGATTTCTCGGACACAACGTTCTGGAACCCCGGCTTCTGGCAGGCGGATGCCCCGTGGACCACCGGGTTCTGGCAGAGCGCCCGACGCAACGAGTGATAGGTTTTCGTCCACCACACGTACGACCGGCGATTGCTCCGGTTTCCGGTTCGTCGAAAAAACCTTTGTCAGTTTCCGCCGCCCGGCAGTAGATTGCGATCCCATGAAAGCATCCGTACACCTTTGGATGCGGGTTGTCATGGCCGCGATGGTGATCGCCGGAGGATTCACCGCGGTCCCCGCCGCCGACACCCCGGCCAGCCCCAAGCTTCGCATCGCCACCTTCCGCTGTGATGCCACGCCGCCGCCCGGCGAGACCATGATCTGGCTGACCAAGCTGAAAACCCTCAAGGACCCGCAGTTGCTCAAGGGCATCGTGCTGGACGACGGCGCGAAACGGTATGTGCTGTGCGCCCTCGACTGGTGCCTTGTCTGCAACGAGTCGGAGTGGGCGTTCCGCGAAACCATCGCCCGCGCGGCGGGCACCGATCCAACCTGCGTCGCGATCCAGTGCATCCACCAGCACGTCGCGCCCTACGCCGACGAAGGCGCGCACCGGCTGCTCGACGCCGCGCCCGATTCGCCACCGCATCTCACGGCGAAGTTCCTCGACGGTTTGCGCGCGCGGCTGACCAAGACGGTCCAACAGGCGGTGAAACGGCTGGAGCCGTTCGACCGTGTCGGTTGCGGCGAAGCGAAGGTGGACCGCGTGGCGTCCGAGCGGCGACTGAAAGGGCCGGACGGCAAGATCATCAACCGCGGCAGCGAAGGCGCGAAAAACCCGAAGATGGCGGAATTGCCGGAAGGCGACATCGACCCCATGCTGAAGACCCTCACGTTTGCGCGCGGCAAGAAAGTGCTGGCGCGGCTCCACTATTATGCCACGCATCCACAGACGGTTTCGTGCGACGGGAGCGAGTCGGCGGATTTCGTCGGCTGGGCGCGCGAGGCGATGGAACGCAAGGAACATGTCTTCCAGGTCTATTTCACCGGCTGCGCCGGCAACGTGACCGTTGGCAAATACAACGACACGAAACCGGAGACACGCGCGGGACTGAAGGAACGGCTCCAGGCCGGCATGACAGCGGCCATCGCCGCCACGCAGTTCACGTCGGCGGAACGTCCCGTGTGGCGGACGGACACGCTCGCGTTGCCGGTCCGGACGGACGCGGCGTTTCTCGATCCGAGCCGCGCGGCGGTGGCCAATCCCAAAACCCGCGAGGGACTCCGCGTTTACATGGGGGCGATGCGTCTGGCGTCCGCCGCGCGCGCCCAACGGCCATTCGCGCTGAGTTCGCTGCAAATCGGCCGCATCCATGTCGTCCACCTGCCGGGCGAACCGTTCCTCGAATACCAGAAGTTCGCGCAACGTTCCCAACCGGGTGACTTCGTGGCCGTGGCCGGCTACGGCGACTGCGGCTCGGCCTACATCTGCACCGACGAGGCGTTTCGCGAAGGCGGTTACGAGCCAGTCGCGACCAACCTGTCGCCCGGTGCGGAGCCGTTGTTGAAAGCGTCCATCCGGCGGCTGTTGGGTCTGGCGTCGAAAGAGTAAGACCGTCCCCGTCGGCGGCCTGTCCGCACGGGAGCGTTGAATCCTGGTTTCCTCTCTGTCGCATTGGCCAGGCTTCTGGTAACATCCCGTCCCATGCCAGCGGACACCGCCAAGACCCGCGAATGCGTGCGCGCGCCGATCGTGTTTCCCGATCCGGCGGTGCCGGTGGTCGCGTACTCGCGGCAGTGGGGCAAGCCGGGCACCTTCCATGTCCACACCGATGAGGACTGGGAACTTTGTTACATCGCCAGCGGCGGCGCGCATTACCGGCTCGGCTCGGAGGAGTTCGAGCTGGAAGCCGGCGACATGCTGGTCATCGGGCCGGACGATCCCCACGCCTGTCTCGGCTGGCGCGGCGAACGGTTCGTGGTGATCTTCCGCCGACCGATGCTGGGGAAAATGCGGCTGCCGGTCCGGTGCGGCCGCGCGTTGGGGCTTGAGGTGGCCGGGGTGCGCATCCCGGCGCGCACGCGGATCGTACCGTGGCGGCGGACAGCGGTGGAATATCTGCTGGACCGGCTGCAGGAAGAGACGTTTGGCGGCCAGCGCGCCAAGCCGTCCATGTGTTCGGCGTTGCTGGCCCAACTGCTGCTCGAACTGGCCCGCAGCGAGACCGAACGCCGCGATGTATCATCGGCGCCGCCCGATGCCGCGGCGCGCAAGGTGGTGGAGCGCATGGCGGCGACGGTGCAGGCGGACATGGCCAACCCGTGGACGCTGGCGGACCTGGTCCGGCGGAGCGGCTACAGCAGCACGCAACTCGGCGTGTTGTTCCGCAAAGCCACCGGCCTCAGCCCCTGCCAGTGGGTGTCGCAGGAACGCATCCATCGGGCGTGCCATCTCCTGGCACACTCCGACGAAACGGCACTGCAAATCGGCGTGGACGTGGGGTTCGGGACGCGGTCGCAATTCCATCGCGTTTTCCGGAAAATCACCGGCACCACGCCGGAGCGTTACCGGTCAGCGGTGCGGCACGAAGGTCAACCGTCATAACTGCGACGCGAGCCGTCAGCCCTGCGACACGGAACGGGACCCGGGGGAGTATAGAGGACGGTGCAGACTGAGTGTGCACCATGAACTCAAACGAGAGGACCCGAATCATGAACGCGAATCCCCTGCCCAACCATCCACAATGGACCCGGAGGCATTTCATCAAGACCAGCGGCGCGGTCGCTGCGGGAATGGCCACCGCCCGTCTCGCCCCGACGGAAACCCTGGCCGCGGAAGGCGGCCCGAAGACCGTGACGTTTTCGCCGCAAAAAGTCGAGGCGCTCACGCGCTGGCCGCGCTACGGCAACGCGGAGAAGAACCGGCTGCACGAGCTGATCGACAGCAACAAGTTCTACGACGAGCTGGCGCTGTTCGAAAAGGAATGGCAGGACTACACGGGCGCGGGCTTCGTCAAGAGCCACGTCAACGGCTCCGCCGCGCTGACCAGCATGTATTTTGCGCTCGACCTGCCCGCCGGCAGCGAGGTGATGGTGCCCACGTACACCTTCTTCTCGGCGTGTCTCTCGATGCGCTTCTCCAACCTCGTGCCGGTCTTCGTGGATATTGACCCAAAGACCGCGTGTTTCGACCTGGAGGATGCGAAGCGCAAGCTGACGCCGCGCGTGAAAGCGGTGGAGGCGATGCACTCCTGGGGCCTGCCCGCCGAGATGGATCTCATCTGCGACTGGGCCAATCAGAAGGGCCTCGTGCCGCTGGAAGACTGCGCGCACGCGCATGGCGCCTCGATGAAGGGCAAGAAGATGGGCACCTGGGGCCAGATGGCCATTTACAGTTTCCAGGCCAGCAAGGTGATGCCGGCCGTCGAAGGCGGCATGGGACTCTACGCCACGCGCGAATACTACGAGCGCGGCTATGCGTTCGGCCACTACGAGGCCCCGGCGAAGTTCGCCAAGGACAGCCCGGTGCGCCCCTACGAAGGCACGGGGTTCGGCCAGAAATACCGGATGCATCCCTTCGCCGCCGCCGTGGCGCGGATGCAGTTGAAGGAACTGGACGCCCGCAACGCGCTTGTGGAGAAGAATGTCCGCGCCCTGAACGACCGGCTGGTCCAGTTGCCCGGCATCGTCGAACCGCGCTGCCGGCCCGACCAAAAGCGCGCCTACTACAGCGCCAACATGCTGTTGCTGGACTTCAAGAAGCTCGGCTTCACGCGCGACGCGCTGATCAAGGCGCTGAAGGCGGAGGGCGTCCGGGCCAGCTTCTGGGATTATCCGCAGCAGCACACGCTGAAGATCTATTCCGAGCCGAAGTGGTGGCACCACGCGCCGAAGATCCCGGAGAAGATGCCCGGCTGCGAGTACGTCAACGCCAACCACATCTTCGTGCCGTTGTTCTACGGCGAAGCGCCGGAGCTGATTGACCAATACGCCCGCGCCTTCGAGAAAGTCTGGGCGCATCGCGATAAACTGGGGAAAGCCTAGGAGGTGTTTGCCGCGGGCGGGGCGGGTTTCCAGACC
>CAZAAF010000102.1:0-11032 GCA_964482575.1 uncultured Verrucomicrobiota bacterium
CATCGCGGTCACGCCCGGATACGCCTCCTCGAAAAACTTCTGCGCGTAGCCGGCGTAATCGCCACGAATCATGTAGTCGCCGCAGGTGGTGTTGTGGCAGGCGTAGCCGAACATCACCGCGACGAGCTTGCCTTGCGCATCGCTCACGCGCAGCACCGGCACGTCGTGGTCCACCGGGCCGCCGGAGTTGGGCGCGTTGGTGTAACCGGTCGGCGTCGGACGGCGGCGGTTCATGGCGAAGCCACAGCGTGCATGGAGATAATCCAGCCGTGCGGGCGCCAACTTCTTCAACGCGTCGCCGATGAGCTGGAACGTCTTCTCCTCGAGTTGCCGGCCGTAAGCCTCCGCCTCCTGCTGGCGCGTGACGTCACCGTCGTCGCTGTTGACGCTGTTCAGGCGAAACTCCGGCCCGCAATGCGTATGCGATGCGTTGAGCAGCAGCGATTCCGGCGCGAGGTGGTAGGCGTCGTCGCAACGTCGGGCCAGTGTCTGCCGCAACGTGCGCGGCACGCCGATGAGGTCATACGTGACGATCACCAGCCGCGCGCCCGTTGTATCCTCGACGACCAGCGCTTTCGCAAACAACTCCTGTGCGACCCCCTGCGACGCATTAGTGCGCGACGCGTAGCCGGCCATCCACATACTGTGCTCCGGCGTGATCTTCACAGCCGCCGCGCCGGCCTTCCAGACGATGTTGGTCTCGGTGGCGGCGTTCAAACCGCCGGCTGACAGGAAACATGCCAGCATCAGCACCCATCGAATGGTCTTCATAAGCACTTTCCTATTGCCCGAAAGCCGAGGTTCAACGGACGAGCATGCCCGTCTCACGACGAACTTCGTTTTCCGAATCAACGACTCGTCTTCGACTCTATTTTTGTTCCGCCGCCTCGATGCGATAGAGGGCGGCCTTGGTCCGCAGCAGGAGGGCCTTGCCTGCCACGGCCGGCGAGGCCATGCACCCCTTGTCGAGCGTGTTGACCGCCAGCACCTCGAAGGTGCGACCGGGTTTCAGGACGGTGGTCTTGCCCTGCTGGTTGGGGAAGTAGAGCCGGCCGTCCGCGTAAATCGGCGAGCCGGCGTAGTTGCCGGTGAGTTTCTCCTTCCAGACCTCCTTGCCCGTGGCGGTTTCAAGGCAGGTGAGGTCGCCGGCGTCGCTTGCCATGTAGAGCAGGTTGTCCACGATGATCGGCGAGGCGGTGCGCGCGACATGCTTGTCGAACCTCCAGACCACATGGCTGTCCGTGACGTCGCCCTCGCCGCCGAGGCGGACGGCCCAAAGCTCCGTCGCGCCGGAACCGGTGATGAACAGGCAGCAACCGTTCGCGTAGAGCGGCCGGGGCGCGGCTGACCAGGCGACGAAATGCACCTTCCACAACTCGCGCCCGGTGCGCGGGTCGTAGGCGTATGACGCCTTTGCGCCAGGACTGAACATCTGCGGCGTGCCATTCACGTTGACGATGAACGGCGTGCTGTGCGCCTTGCGGAGGTCGCCGTCCTTCGCGAACTTCTGGAATCCCTCGGCGTCGTTGAACTTGATCGAGCGGCTGGTCTTCCAAACAGTCTTGCCGGTCTGCTTGTCGAGCGCGACGAGATACTGCAGGTCCGCGCCGTCCATCGTCAGGATCAGGAGATTTTCAAAAATCACCAGCGACGAGGCCGGACCTCGATAGTGGCGGCAAGGCAGGTCTTGCCGCTGCCAAAGGACCTTGCACGTCGCGGTGTCGAGGCAGGCCGTGCCGTAGCAACCGAAGTGGACATAGACGCGGCCCGGTTCGATCGCCGGTGACGGCGAGGCGTAACCGTTGACGGCGTTGCCGAGCGGTTCGGGGTTGTCGCAGTGGAAAATCCTCTCGTTGAACCGGATCTTGCCTGTGTTGGCGTCCACGCAAATGACGTAGAACTCGTGGCCGTCCTCCGTCGCGGTGGTCAGCCAGATCTGGTCGCCCATGACGACAGGCGTGGACCAGCCGCGATAGGGAATCTCCGTCTTCCAGTGGATGTTCTCGGTCTCGCTCCATTGCAGCGGCAGGCCCGCGGGCTTGGCGTCACCCGGTGCGGCGGCGTAGCCATTGCCCCACGGTCCGCGAAATTCCGGCCAGTCCGCCTGAGCGGTTTGCAGGCCCAACACCAACGCCATTACCAACAAACCCATCCACCACGGTCGCAAGTCATTCATGCAAGTCATGACAATCTCCTTCGATAGCATTCAGCCGGATGCGAGCGATTCTGCCGGTTGGGGCGGAATTCTGAAAGCCTTTATTCGCGGGACAGGGCTGCTGGTTTTCGCAACACGCGAAGGGGATTTATCCAATCTGCTTCCTCATAACTCCCCGCCGCGCCTGAGTTTCTTCGCGCCGAACCGGGCCCGCACGACATCCGCCACGCGATTCAGGTCATCCCGCCGGTTGGAGCTGCGATCCAGCAGGTCCAGTTGTTTCGGGCAACGCATCAGGTTCTGGCCACCCACGCCGATCAACCGCACCGGCTGCGGCTCCTTCAATTCCCGCCGCATCAACTCGAGGGCGACCTCCGCGATCTGCCCCTCGTCGTCGGTGGGCTCGGGCAGCGTCATCCGGCGCGTCAGGGTGGTGAAATCGCTCCAGCGCAGTTTCAACTGCACCGTGCGCGCCCGCACGCCTTCCGCGCGCAGCCGCCAACCCACCTCGTCGGCGAGTTCCCACACCGTGCGTTCGAGTGTGCGTATCTCGCTCACGTCCTTGTCGAAGGTCGTCTCGTTGCTGATGGACTTGGCCTCGCCGCCCGTCTCCACAGACCGGTCGTCCTCGCCCATCGCCCGCGCCTTCATCTCGTCCGCCCAGACACCGAAACGCCCCCGGAGCGTCTCGACCGGGAATCGTTGCAAGTCACCGATGGTGTGGATGCCCAGCCCATGAAGCACCGGCTCCGTCTTCTTGCCGATGCCTGCGATCCGTCCGATGGGCATCGGCCACAGCAAGGCCACCTTGTCCGCCTCCGTAATCACCATCAACCCGTCGGGCTTGCGCATGTCCGACGCAAGCTTGGCAAGGAACTTGTTCGGCGCGACACCCACCGACGCCGTGAGCCCGGTGGTCTCACGAACGCGGCGTTTAATCTCCAGTCCAATGTCCTCGCCGGCACCGAACAGCCGCAACGACGCAGTCACGTCCAGATACGCCTCGTCCACGCTCACCTGTTCCACCAACGGCGTGAACTGCCGCAGGATGGTCATGACCCGTTCGCTCTCGCGGCTGTATTTGGCGTGGTCGCCGCGCAGGAAGACGGCGTGCGGACAAAGCCGGTAGGCCGTCCGCGACGGCATGGCGGAATGCACGCCGAACTTTCGCGCCTCGTAGCTGGCTGCCGCCACCACGCCGCGCTTGTCCGGCGGCGCGCCCACCACCACCGGCTGGCCGCGCAACTCCGGCCGGTCGCGTTGTTCCACCGACGTGAAGAACGCATCCATATCCACATGGAGGATGGTGCGGCTGGCTGACATGGAAGCGATTGTAACGGTTGTGGCCGGCCGGTCACAAGCCCCCTGTCGTCGGGATGTTGTTCGGCATATGAAAGGGCAACATCTCCACGCCTGTCGTCAAAAGCCGACTGCCCGCGCGAGGTAGGTACGACACTCGCGCGGGCAGTGGTTTGGTGCTGCTGCTGGGAGGGAGTGTGCTCTAGAACCTCTTGAAATCGCCTTCCATGGGAATATCGCCACCGCGCGACGCGCCCGCGACCGTCAACTCAGGTTCGACCGGGGTCTGGCCGTCTTTGCGGGCGTGACCGTTACCACCATGACCATGACCGTTGCCGTTGGCCGCCACTTTGACAGTTCCTTCCACTTTGAGCGTCAGGCCTTTACGCGTGGCCGCGGTTTGGGAAACAATCCTGGCCGCCGCTGGCTTGATCGAAGCCGTCTTGTCGGTTGAACCCTTGTTTCCATCGACGAGCCTCAACAGATTGCCGACGGCTTCGCGCAGCATTTCGGCCTGGGCGTTGAGTTCCTCGGAGGCGCTCGCGCTCTCCTCGGCGTTGGCGGCATTGGACTGGGTCACCTTGTCCATCTGGGTCACGGCACCATTGACTTGCTCGATGCCCTGACTCTGTTCGTTTGAGGCAGTGGCCACTTCCGCGGCCAATTCATCCACCTGGCGCGCTTTGACCACGATTTCCTGCAGGCTTTGCGCCACCTTGGCGCTGATCTGCACACCTTGAGCGGTTTTGGTGACAGCTGTTTCGATCTTGCCGGAGGTCTCCTTGGCCGCCTGGGCGGCGCGCTGGGCGAGGTTGCGCACCTCGTCCGCCACCACGGCAAAGCCCATGCCGGCCTCGCCCGCGCGAGCCGCTTCGACGGCAGCGTTGAGCGCCAGGATGTTGGTCTGGAAGGCGATTTCATCAATTGTCTTGATGATCTTGGCCACTTCGTCACTCGATCCCTTGATCTCGTTCATGGCCACTGCCATGGTCTGCATATCCGCGGCACCGGTTTCGGCCGCAGCGCGAGCCTGTTTGGCCAGATCGTTGGCACGCTGGGCATTCTCAGTGTTCTTCTTGGTCATGCTGGACATTTCTTCCAACGAGGAGCTGGTTTCCTCCAGAGACGCCGCCTGTTCGGTGGCGCCCTCCGCCAAGGACTGGCTGGAAGCGGAGACTTGGCCCGCCGCACTAGCCGTTTGGGCGGCACCCTCCGAGAGGACCGCGGCAACCGTCTGGATGGGCTTGGTAATGGAGCGTGTAATGTTCCACGCTAGCAAGGCACCGAAAGCCATACCAATGAGGGTCACGATCATCACCGCCAGTTCGAAGCCAGCACTTTGCCTGATGGCTCCTTGAGATTCCCGTGCCGCCTTCTCGTTCTGCATGCTCACCTGTTTATCCAGCAGGTCCTCCAGCTTCTTTTGAGCTTCACGACACACTACCAGCAGTTGATGGTCCATGCTGGATTGCAGGCTTCGGACTTTATCGTCGGCGCACCTAACCGAAGCCAGAGCGGTCTCGAACGCTTCCGTCACCGGCCGATCCTTGCCTCTCACCAGTTTGTCCACCACCCTGGCTGAATCAGCGTTGGCATGACTGTAACTCTTAAGTGCTTCATGGTATTTAGCACCCAACTCGGAATGTCCTTTGACCAAGTTGGCTGCCGCCGCGACATCCAATCCCAAGTCTTTCATCACGCATTCCAACTCCACCAGCATCGCGTGGACTTTCTTCTCCTCATTGTCGAAAGCCCCAAGATATTTATTGAAGTCTTCTGTCGCATGACCGCGGAGCAGTATGTCTTTCCACTCCTGAACCTGTTGTTTGAACTGTGCTTTGGCTTCCTTGGCGAGAATCATGGTCATCCCGATGTTCTTGTAGAATCGCTGTGTTTTGGCGCGCTCGGTGTGATTATAAGCTTCCGAAATCTTGTCAAACTCAACGGATTGGCGGAAAAACTCGTCGCTGGCATGCCGCCACGTCTGCCACTCCGCCTTAAACTGCCGCCACCCAGTTGCCGCCTCTTCCATTTTGGGCATTGACTCGTAAGTCTTGAAGGCAGCCGCATACCGCTCCAGCGCCTTGTTTGTTGTCTCTGTTTGGCGTTGGCGGATGATGGGGTCACTGTTCAGATCCAAAAGCGTTCGCTGACACGCTTTTATGATATTGACCGAATCGCTAATGATTAACAGCGCTTGCACAGAAGGAAATTGAGTTTCTGCGAGGTTTTTAATCGCGGTGGAGTTGTGTGCTGAACTGTAGTAACCCGTAACTCCAAGCACTGCGGCAACCAACATTATGCTTCCAAAACCGATGGCAAGTTTAGCACTTAGTTTTAACTTCTTCATGACACTTGATGTTTCTCCTCTGTCTTGTTCGCGCAGTGGCGATGAGCACTGATGTTGTTATGAGTGTTTAGTTGCGTGTCGCAAGCCTTCGACTTTAGAACTTGATTTGTGAGTCCAGTTGCACTCGCGTGTTGTAGTAGCCCGTGTACCCGGTCTGGTCGTGCGCGTTGCCGGTCCAGTTGCTGATCTTCGTGCAGTCGAACAAGGCGGCGCGCAGTTGCCACCAGTCGAAGATGTTGTAGGTGACCTCGAAGGCGAAGCCCTTGCGGTCCGTGCCGCCGTTGCTCCAGTCGTCATCCGTCCATGCGTCGTAGGTCGAGTCGGCCTGCTGGTACTTGTACTCGAGCGCGGCGCGCCACTGGCCTTTCTTCTTATTGTCACCGTAGGCGATCTGGCCGGCCCAGCCGAAGGTCTGGTCCGGATTCCCCGCATCCGCAGCGTTGGCACCGGTCAGATGTCTGGCGAAGGTGGAGTAATTCTTCATCACCTTGCCGCTGACCTTCACGACATTGGGCGTGCCCAGGAAGTCCTTGGCGCTGATACGCCAGGCCAGCTCACCGCTGGCATAGGCCACCTGGAAGTCGTCCAGGTAGTTGCCGTTGGCGGCCAACGAATTGCCCAGGTTGGGGGAAGACCCCGGCGCGACCTGATTCATGTTCTTGGTCGTGTAATAGCCTAGCACCGTGGTGAGCTTGAGTTTGTCGTTGAGCTTCGACTCCAAGCCCAACTGCTGGTCGAACAGGTAGGCGTCCCTGTCCTCCTGAGTCTTGCTCTCGTTCAGCACATACTGTGCTGCGGTGAAGAACAGGCGGAAGCGGTCCTTCTCGCCGAACTTGTATTCCAGCGTCTCCGCCGCGCCCTCGGGGTTCACGTCCGGGTCATGCCCCATGTCGGACACGAAGGTTGGGTCCCACGTTTGCCAGAGCATCTTGCCGCCGGTGATCTTGAGGCCGAAGGGTCCGTCGTTGAGCATCGGCGGGTGCAACTGGGCGTACGCCAGGTCAATGCCGATGGACTTGCGCGAACCGGAATCGGTCATGGTCTGATTGGCACTGTTCGGATTGGTCTCACCTGCGGCGCCTTGGGCCTGGCCGGAGGCGAGGCGGAAGTTGAACGTGACCCAGTCCTGGAACTCCATCATCGCGCCAACACGCAAACGGTAGCGGAAGCGCATTTCGTCGGCGCGGGACCGGGCGGTGGCTGGCGGGGTGTTGGCGGCGTTGTTGAACTGGTCATTCAGTTCGGTGCGCAGCCGGAAATCGCCGTAGAGAGTCAGCGACTTCAGCCATGAGGCCACTTTGATCTTGCTGGCATCCTGGACAGCCTGCGCCATCTGCGCATCGGCCTGTTCACGAATGTCGTTGGCTTCGCGCTGGCTGACGACGCCCTTCTTGACCAGCAGGTCCAGGATCGCATCGTCGTTAGCCTGCGCCAGCGTCGCGCCTATCAGCGAGCCCAGCGCCAACGCAACACTCATTTGCAGTTGTGCCAGCCTCATCAGATTCCCTCGTTTTGCAGATCATTGACTCTGACGATGCGTTCAATGTTGAGCAACGCCAGCACGCGGCCCTTGATCTTGGCCATGCCGAGGATGTATTCGGTGCTGAGGCTCATCCCAAAATCGGGAGTATCCTCGATGTCGGCGGAGGCGATGTTCGCCACCTCCTCAACACCGTCCACCACGAGCCCCATGGAGATGAGGACGTGGGAAACCGACCGCACCTGTACCACCACAATGCACGTCCTCTCGGTGGTATCGCCGGCGCCCAGACCAAGTTTCAGGCGCAAATCCACCACCGGGATGATCTTGCCGCGAAGATTGATGACACCCCGGACATAGTCGGGCATCTGGGCCAGCGCGGTAATGCCAGGCAAGCGGATGATCTCACGAATCTTGAGAACGCTGATGCCGTAGGATTCGCCATTCAAAAGGAAGGCCAGATACTTGCCTGCACGATTCTCCAAAGTTGTGCCATCGCGTAACATGGCGAAGTATCGGCACTTCCCGTGGTTCCTCTGAAGGGCAGAATACCAACCCAAGCCCCCCGTAGGAAAACTGCCATGCGCACTCAACCACGGTCCACCGGATACGCTGCCCGTTGGACCCAGCCATCTTACCCGAACGGGTGTACCGGTTTTGGCAAGGTCCTGTGAAACAGATTTCCCGGCAACCCGCGCCCCCTCCCTCCAAAAAAGACAACTGCCCGCGCGGGCCGCAAGGCACTCGCGCGGGCAGTGGATGTGTGGGATGTGAACTTCCGTGAACTAAAACCGTTTGAAGTCGCCTTCCATCGGAATGTCCCCGCCGCGACCGGCGCTCACGTCCACCACTTCCGGCTCCGCCGGGGCGTGACTGGCCTGGCTGACACGAACAGGACGGCGGCTGTGGCCGTTGCCGTTGGCGGGCGCCTTGACGGGCCCTTCCACCTTCAGGGTCACCCCTTGGGAGGAATCCACCATCGAACGCGTCATGAGTTTGGAGGCCACTGACTTGGATGCAACCGTATCGCCGGAGACGCTTTTGCTCCCGGTTACCAGCTTCATCAGATCGCCAATGGCGTCGCGCAGGACTTCGGCTTGGGCGTTGAGTTCCTCGGCGGCGCTGGCGCTTTCCTCGGCGCTGGCTGCGCTGGACTGGGTAACTTTGTCCATCTGAGTCACGGCGCTGTTGACCTGTTCGATGCCCTGGCTCTGCTCGCGCGACGCCGCCGCCACTTCCGCGGCCAGCTCATCCACCTGGCGCACCTTGGCCACAATCTCCTGCAGGCTCTGCGCGACCTTGGCGCTGATTTGCACGCCCTGCGCCGTCTTGGTGACGGCGGTTTCGATCTTGCCAGAGGTTTCCTTGGCTGCCTGCGCCGCTCGTTGAGCCAGGTTGCGCACTTCGTCGGCCACCACGGCGAAGCCCATGCCCGCCTCACCGGCGCGCGCGGCCTCCACGGCGGCGTTGAGCGCCAGGATGTTGGTCTGGAAGGCAATTTCATCGATCGTCTTGATGATCTTGGCCACCTCATCGCTGGACCCCTTGATGTCGTTCATGGCGACCGCCATGGTCTGCATGTCGGCCGCGCCGGTTTCGGCCGCGGCGCGGGCCTGTTTGGCGAGGTCATTGGACCGCTGGGCGTTTTCGGTGTTCTTCTTGGTCATGCTGGACATCTCTTCCAACGAGGAACTGGTTTCCTCCAAGGACGCCGCCTGTTCGGTGGCGCCCTCGGCCAGGGACTGGCTGGAGGCGGACATCTGGCCGGCCGCGGCGGCCACCTGACTAGATCCCTCGTTAAGGGCCGTGGCCACCTGGGTCAGGACTTTCGTCAGACCACTAATGATCACAACGGCGAACAAACTGCCGAGCACAAAGCTCAGGAGGGAAACGACGCCCAGCGTCAATTTCGCATGGTTGATGATTTGATTGATCTCCACCGCCGACTTCTGGCCGTACTTGCTGTCATCATTGAACATCGACAACACCGCGCTCTGAAAATCGGAGAACGCCGGGTGCAACATGTCCCTGTTGCACACAATCGCCTCTTCCATCTTGCCGGCCTTGCTTAGTTCGAAGAACTGGGAGCGTCCCTTGCCATAAGCGCCCCGAACGGCCTTGACCTTTTCAAGGTTGGCCTTGTCTTCCGCACGAGTCGCCGTCTTGATGTAATCATCCATACACTTCGTGTTTTCGACGATCCAACCCTGAATCTGGGTCTCGATTTCTTTCTTCTCCTCGGCTGACTTGGTCAGCAGATGGCGGAGCGCCGAAACTTGGATGAGGCCGGTGTTTTGAATCATCTTGCCGGTCAATCCCATGCCCGGCACGGCATCCGCCGTGATGTTCTCGAGGTTGCTCTTGATATTGGCCAGGAGAACCCAGGAGATGACCGCGAGCACGACGCTCAGTATGATCGTGGTGGCAAAGCCTATGGCAATGCGTTTCTTGATAGTCCAGTTTTTCATGTATTGTATCCCGTTGGTTGATGCGGCGCTTGTTGGTTAAATGATGGAGGTATGATCAGGCCATTTGTTGGAGTTCTTCGGCTCCGACGACGCGTTCAATATTCAGCAGCGCCAGCACCCGGCCTTTGATCTTGGCCATGCCAAGAATGAATTCGGTGTTGAGACTCGTCCCAAAATCGGGGGTGTCCTCGATGTCCGCGGCGGCAATGTTCGCTACTTCCTCGACGCCATCCACCATGAGGCCCATGGAGATGACGGCGTGAGAGGCGGAACGCACTTGCACCACCACAATGCACGTCCGTTCGGTGGTATCGCCGGCCCCCAAGCCGAATTTCAGGCGCAGATCCACCACCGGAATGATTTTACCGCGAAGATTGATAACGCCCCTCACATAGTCGGGCATCTGAGCCACGACCGTGATGTCGGGCAGGCGGATGATTTCGCGAATCTTGAGGACGCTGATGCCATAGGATTCGGCGTTCAGCAGGAAGGTCAGGTATTTGCCTGCGAGGCTTCCGACTCGCGTGGGGGCGGTTTCGGTGGTGGTTGTCATATGTGATGTGGTGGATTGGTTATGGGTTGAAATCAGGAATCGGGCTGGCTAGAACCGCTTGAAATCCCCTTCCATGGGAATGTCACCAGCCCGGACCGTATCGGCGGCGGCAGCCAACTCAGGCTCAGCGGGAGCCGGGTCGGCCTTGTAGGCGTGGCCATTGCGGCGGACAGACACCTTGACCGGTCCCCCGACTTTGAAGGTCACATCTTTTTGAACCGGACGACGGACAATTTTGGTTGCCAGTGGCCTGGCCGACACCTGCGCGTTTTCCGCGGGCTTGCGTCCATCCACGAGTTTCAACAAATCACCTACGGCATCGCGCAACACCTCAGCCTGGGCGTTGAGTTCCTCGGAGGCACTGGCACTTTCCTCGGCGGTGGCCGCGCTGGATTGGGTCACCTTGTCCATTTGGGTCACGGCGGTGTTGACCTGCTCGATACCCTGGCTTTGCTCCCTTGAAGCGGCCGCCACTTCCGCCGCCAATTCGTCCACCTGACGTACTTTGGCCACAATCTCCTGCAGGCTCTGCGCGACCTTGGCGCTGATCTGCACACCCTGGGTGGTCTTGGTGACGGCGGTTTCAATCTTGCCGGAGGTTTCCTTGGCAGCCTGGGCGGCGCGCTGGGCGAGGTTGCGCACCTCGTCCGCCACCACGGCGAAGCCCATGCCCGCTTCACCCGCGCGGGCCGCCTCGACGGCGGCGTTGAGCGCCAGGATATTGGTC
>CAZAAF010000103.1:0-3110 GCA_964482575.1 uncultured Verrucomicrobiota bacterium
GGCCGTTGAAAAGCCCGGCAGAAACAGAAAATCCAAAATTTCCGTTTCCGAAAGCCGCCCGGCCGTCTCCTCGGCCACCAGCCCCTTGGCCACGATTTTCTTTCGCATCCGCCCGATATCAATGCCCCGTCCGTCATCCGATACGGAGACAGTCAGTCGACCGGCGTGGTGTCGCGCCTCCAGTTTGAGCGATCCCTCCGCCCCCTTGCCCGCCGCCAGACGTTCCGCGGGTGACTCCATCCCATGGTCCACGGCGTTTTGCAGGAGATGCGTGAGCGGCGCCTCCAGTTTGCTCAAAATATCGCGGTCCACTTGTGTGTTTTTGCCAAGAATCTCGAACTTCACGCTCTTGCCCAGTTGCTTGGACAAGTCGCGGATCAGCCGTGGAAAACCCGTGACGCCGTCTGCGAACGGGCGCATGCGGCTGGCGATGGCCTCGCGATACAGCCGGTCGGCCACATCCGTGAGCTGCCGCGCAATCAGGTCGAATTCCTCGACACGCTGCATCGCGGCTTGATGAAGCCGATCCGCCTTTTCGGAAACCTCCCGCAACACCTGGGAGGACGCGATGTTCAATGACGCCCCCTCCTCCCGCTGGCGGATGTTCCTCACCAGACGAAGCAGTTCCGCGTGATGATTCTTAAGCGCTGTCAGTGCGGCTGTGAAGGCCTCCAAGCGATGCGCCTGGACGGCGGACTCCCCGGCGAGCCCCATCATGCGGCTCAAATGCTCGGTTGAGATCCTGACACCCCGGTCTTGCACATCCGCACGGGCGGCTTCCGGGGTGGCAGGAGGTGGTGGTGCCGGTACCGGAGATTCCGTTGCGGCGGCAGACTTGGATGGTTCGGGGGTGGCTGGTACCGGCACCGGCGCACTCGGTGCCGACGGTTGCGACGATGCAGTCTTCACCCCTTCCAAACCGGCCAACAAGCCATCGATCTCGGCTTGGTGATCGCCAATCCACGTCTCAAATTCCGGGTCCGACAGCTTCGACATCCGGGCGAGCATATCCACACCCTTGAGCAGGATATCCGCGTGATCCGAACCGATGCGGATCTGACCTTTCTGCGCGGCAACGAAACAATCCTCCAGGGCGTGCGCCACTTTGACCACCGGGGTCAACCCCACCACCCGCGCCGCGCCTTTGACGGAGTGGGACGCCCGCATCAAACGTTCGAGCCATTGCTTTGACGTCGGGTCCTTTTCGATCTCCAGGAGCCCCTCGTTGAGAATGACCGTTTGCGCCTCCGCCTCCGAACGGAACAGGTCCATCATCGAAAAGTTGCTCAGGTCCTGGCTGCCGGGGTCCGTCATATGACACTCCTCGAAAGGCCATTAAACATCCGGGTCTCGTCCAGCAATCCGATTTTCCTGCCGTCGAGGTTCAACAACCCCCGTGTAAATTTCTGAGAAGACCTGGCGACGGTGGACGGAATGCTCTCCAGGTCTTTTTCATTATAGGAAACCAGGCCGTGCATTTCATCCGTCGGGAAAACCCAGCTGATATTGTCTTTTCTAACCACCCCAAACCGGCGGGTGATCCTTGCCGATTCGCCTCCCGGGACTTCAGCCTTTTCAACGCCCAACAAATCCGCCAGCGACACACAGAGATGGATTTCCCCGCGCACACTGACCAGTCCCAGCAAGACCTGGTTGCTGCGGTGCGGGATATGCCGGATCGGGCGCATCTCGATCACCTCCATCCAGCAGTCGGCCGACAATGCGAACCATTCCGACATCAACCGGAACACCTGCGCAAATTTCTCATCCCGATTGACGACATCCCGATCCTGCGCCAACAACGAAGCCCACTCCTCCAGATACTCTTTCGGCGCCTCCCGATTGAGGAGAGCGCGTCCCGCCTGGGAATAGGTGGCGCAATCGCGACAATGCCCCAACTCGACCAGCTTGGGACACGAGCGATCGCCTCTGATCCCGATGTTGTTCCAACACAAGTTATTCACGGCATCTCTGATATTCGTTGAATCCGTTCAGCCCTGCGCCGCAATACTTCCGCGCCCGCCGCGTCTCCACGGCGTTCCCTGATCAACGCCAGATGGACGACCGCATCGTAGCAGCGCTCATCCAGATAAAGCGCCCGGTCGAGACACTCCTCTGCACGTTGAAAGTCTTCCAATCCGTGCAGGACAACCCCCAAGAGGCAGTAAGCACCGGCATCCGCTCCGTTTTCCTGGAGCCACTGTTCGCATACGGCCGCCGCCTCGGACAACTGCCCCCGGTCGGCCAGTTGCCGCGCGATTTCAATGGAACTCCTGGCTTGCGGTACTTCGGACGGCGCAGTCGCCGTTTTCGGCTCCGGGGTTGAGCGCTGGGGCGTCGCTTCAACAAAAGGCAGGACCGGAATCTTCAGGGAAAGCGCCACGACCCCATCGTTCCGACCTCCTGCAAGCTCATCGTCCACCTTGCGAAAATGGAAGGCACTGCGGGGATCCAGCGGCAGAAACGACGTGGTGGAAAAACACGACATCTCTGCATGCCCCACAAAAAGCAAACCGTTTTGGGCCACCAGCCGTTCAAGGGTGTTCATCACACTCGCACGGGCTCCCGCCTCCAGATAGATCATCAGATTACGGCAAAACACGACGTCATAGGGTCGCCGGCCTGTCAGCACCCGGCTGTCCATGAGGTTCCCCTGCGCAAACCGCACGCCCTCTCGGACCCGATCCTTTAACACAAACTCATGTCCCACCGAATCAAAATACCGGGCGCGCAACGATTCGGAAACACCGCGAAATGAGTACTGGGTGTAGGCCGCGCGTTCCGCCTTGCGCAGCAAGGAGCGGCTTATGTCCAATGCAGTGATTGCGTACTGGCCGGGCCGCAATCCGGCTTCCAGGAGCGTCATCGCAATGGAATACGGCTCCTCTCCGCTGGCACAAGGAACACTCAGGATCCGTATCGGCGTGGTGCGCCCGGCCGGGATCCACTCTTCACGGACATGCTGGCTGAGCGCCGCAAAGGGACTCTTGTCACGGAAGAACGAAGTCTCGGGAATCACCACCGCCTCCACCAGGGCTTCCATCTCCTGCGAAGATAACTGGAGTCTTGCCAGATACTGCTCCTCGTCCTCCAGGTGACAGGCCGACATT
>CAZAAF010000103.1:3120-5834 GCA_964482575.1 uncultured Verrucomicrobiota bacterium
GACCACGCGTGCAATTTCCCGATCCCCCAGCACCCGGGGATTCATCCCCATTGCCTCTGCCAGCATTTTTCCAAACGATGCCGTCATGGTGCGTCCCCGGCTTTGGAATGCCCGCCAAACAACAACCGCCCGACTTCCTCCGGCAACAGGTGTTCAGGGAGAATGCGTTGGACCATTTTCCCATCGTCCAATGCAAGGGTTCCGAGATAAGGGGATCCCCCGCCCGCCACGCCCGTCGCGGCAAAATCCGACGCTTCCTTTTCGACCGCGTCCGTCACGGCTTCGGCGATGAGGCCCAACACCTTCCGGGTGCCGTCCTGGAGCGTGTGCTCCACCAGGATAATGCGTGTGCTCAGACGGGCCGGGCAGGGAACGCCTGACGCCAGGGTTCCGAGATTCAACACCGGTGTCACCTGTCCGTGATAACTGAAAAGGCCGGCCACATAATTGGGCACACCGGCTTGCGGCCTGAGCGGAAGGAGCGGAATCACCTCAACAACGCGCGCCGCCTCCAACGCGTATTGCTCCTTGCCCAGTTTGAAGAAAATGAAAAGCATGATGTGTGTGGGAGCGTCCCCCGGCCATCCGGGGGGCCTAAAGCTTGAACCTGGCCACCTCGGTTTGCAAAGACCTTGCCGCTTCGCGCAACTGCTCCATGGCCGCGTTCGACTGTTTGACCGACTCGCTGGTCTGCCTGGCGCCCTCATTCAAGTGGACCATCGCCTCACTGATCTGTTCGGCACCCTGCGATTGGGCCTTCATGCCCTCGTTCACCTTCTCAAACTGGCCCGTCCCCTCCTTAACCCGCTCGATAATCTGGCCCAACAACCCGCTGATCTCTCCCACCGCCTTGACGCCGCGTTTGACCTCCTCGCTGAACTTGTCCATCTCCATCACGCCCACGGTGACCGAGCTTTGCATCTCCTTGACCATGGCCTCGATATCCAGCGTCGCTGTGGCGGTCTGGTCCGCCAGGCGACGGATCTCGCGTGCAACCACCGCAAAACCGAGTCCGTATTCGCCCGCCTTCTTCGCTTCGATGGCCGCGTTCAATGAAAGCAGGTTCGTCTGGTCCGCCACCTTGGTGATCGTGGTCACCACGCTGTTGATGTTCCCGGCCTTCTCACTGATCACCGAGAGTTTGGACGAAATGGATGAGGTTGCATCCACCAACTGCTTCATTGTCCCCTCCATGTCGCCCAGGCCCGTGCGGCCGCTGTCCGCCAGTTGCCGCGTCCCTTCGGCGGTGCCTTTGACACCTTCCATGGTGCGGGCGAGTTCCTGCGCTGTGGCAGAGATTTCCTTCACCGCCGTCACGATTCGAGCCGTGGACGTCTCGAATTCCCCGACGGTGGCCTCCTGCTCCTTCGACGTGGCCGCAATCTCAACCGAGGCAGACGCCAGTTGGGCGCACGACTTCTGAACCTGCTCCAAGAGCGAAGCGAGGTTGGAGGTCATGGTGGAAATGGCGCATAATAACTGCCCGCTTTCGTTGTAATTCCGGGCGGCATCCGTCGACGCGCGCGCCGATGTTCGGTTCATTACCGCCAGTTCCTTCTGGATGGCGGGAAGCGATTGTTTCGCTTCGGCGATATTGCCTCGTGCGATCAAGTCGGCAACCCTGATGGCCCGACTGATCGGTCTGGCGATGGCCCCTGCAATCACCGCGAGGCAGAGTAACACGCCCACGGCAAACGTCACGCCGAGGGCAATCTGCCTCCACATCATCGCCGAGGCTTTCGCGACAACCTCCCGCTCCGGGACCTGTATGATCACAAACCAGGGCGTCCCGGTTTGGCCGAGGTTAATAGGTGCGAAAGTTGTCACCATCGTCCCCACCGCCTGAGTTGACTCCCGGCCTCCCTGGATGGTCCTCAAATACTCGCCCGACGCATCGCCGAAGGCTGCTTTCAGCGGCTTGCCGATAATTTCCGGGTTCCCGCTGGCCGCCGCGATCACCCCCTTGTGGCTGACAATGAAAATCCGGCCGGTCTTGTGGAAGACATCCTTCTTGTCCGCAAGGCTTTGCAGGAAATCCAGCGAAACATCGGCTCCCGCCATTCCGTAGTAAGCGCCGTCAGCCATGATGGGAACAACCAGCGATGTCATGAATGTTGGCTTGCCCTGCACCGGATAGAGATAAGGCTCAATGATGCACTCCCGTTTCGTTTCGCGCGGCAGCAAATAGTAATCACCCTTGCGCGCACCGGTTTCGTCTCGCGCGGTGTTTTCATAATCCACCAGGGGTTCCACCACAATCTGACCTTCCTTGTCACGGCACCAGTACGGAATATACCGGCCGCTGGAATCGGAGCCTGGACCGTTCACGAACTTTGCATCCTGCCCGTCGAACGCTTTGGCCTCCCAACCCGTGTAAACGGCCACGAAATTCGCGTTCCGCTCCAAAGTCGCCCGCAACATGCAATCCACGGTCTCGCGCGTCAGACTCGCGCGTGTTGACTTGACGGTGGAAAACGCGTTGGCCAACGTCCGCGCGGTGTCGAGGGCCGAATCGATGACAACGGCAATTTCATTGGCACCTTCCCGGGCCATGCTGGCAACGCTCTGCCGGGCGCTGTCCAAGGCCATGCTGCGGGTGGTGAGGGTCGTGTAGGCCACCACCATACCCAACGTCACGAACATGCAAAGCCCGACCCACAGAAGAATCTTGTTTCGGATGGACCTACGGCTCATAAAACACCTCTTCTGTCTGG
>CAZAAF010000103.1:5844-10972 GCA_964482575.1 uncultured Verrucomicrobiota bacterium
CCTAAACCTTGAATCGTGAAGTCTCCGTTTGCAGGGCCCGGGCCGCTTCACGCAGTTGTTCCGTGGCCTCGTTCGACTGTTTCACGGATTCGCTTGTTTGCTTCGCCCCCACACTCAATTGCACCATCGCCTCGCTGATCTGCTCGGCACCCAGCGACTGGGCTTTCATTCCCTCGTTTACCCTCTCGAACTGTCCCGCCACCTCCTTGACACCCTCGATGATCTGGCCCAACTGTCCGCTGATCTCCCCCACCGCCCTCACCCCGCGCTTCACTTCTTCGCTGAACTTGTCCATCTCCATCACCCCCACCGTCACCGAACTCTGCATCGCCTTCACCATCGTCTCGATGTCCAGTGTGGCGACCGCCGTCTGGTCCGCGAGACGCCTGATTTCGCGCGCCACGACGGCAAATCCCAATCCGTATTCCCCGGCCTTTTCGGCTTCAATCGCCGCATTCAAGGAGAGCAGATTGGTCTGGTCGGCCACCTTGGTAATCGTAGTGACCACGCTATTGATGTTTCCAGCCTTCTCGCTGATCACCGACAGCTTCGATGAAATGGACATCGTGGCCGCGACCAGTTGCTTCATCGTCCCTTCCATATTGCCCAACCCCGTTCGTCCGCTGTCGGCCAGGTGCCTGGTTCCCTCCGCCCCGCCTTTGACCCCTTCCATCGTCCTGGCCAGTTCCTGCGCGGTTGCTGAAATCTCCTTCACCGCCGTCACAATCCGGGCCGTCAACGCTTCAAACTCCCCGGCGGTGGCCTCTTGTTCCTTCGACGTGGCCGCAATCTCCGTCGAAGCGGACACCAGTTGCACACACGACTTCTGAACCTGCCCCACCAGGGAAGCCAGGTGGGACGTCATCAGCGTGATGGCGACGGACATCCGCGCCGTCTCATCGCCCCCATTCCGGCGTTCCGCCAGTTCCTTCTTGCCATCGGACGACACTCCCAAAGCCACGACTTCCTTTTTGGCCTCAGCCAGATCCCCTCGCGCAATGATCTGGGCCACATCGGCGATCTTCCGAATCGGCTTGGCGACAGCGCTGCCCAAGAAAAGGGCCAGGAGAATCACAACAACCATGAAGAACCCGCCGGCAATCGCGGTATTGCTGACAAGCTTGTCGATGGCCTTCTCGATGTTCTCACAGATCTCGTGATACTCGTCGTCGTAAACCCCCGCGTCGATAATCCAATCCCAAGGTTCGTAATAAACCAAGGCCACGCGTTTAATACGGGGAGTCAGCTCGCCCTTGTTTTGCCAGGGATACTGGTCGAAGAAAACCGTTCCTGACGGTGTCACCAGGGCTTTTTCCACGACGTCCTTGATGATGAGCCGATTGGCTGCGTCTCGCGTATCCAGGATGTTCTCCCCGTTTCGTTCGCCCCCCTTGGAGATCACGTAGCACCCTTTCTGCTCTCCCTTGGCGCCAATGACGCACACATAGCCGGTCTTGCCGACCACCACGGACTGAATGGCGGTCCGAAGTTCTTGGAGCACGTCGCTCATGTCGGAACCGACGTACACCATGCCAATGATCTCCTTCTTGTCCGCATCCTTCCAAATCGGCTCGTAAACGGTCTCTTGAAATCGTCCAACCACCTGGGCCATGCCAGAGTACCGCTCGCCCTTCAACACGCTCGCCAACACGGCATTGTTCGTGCCGTCCGCCATTTTGCGGGGAATGTAAGTTCCGATGGTGCGTTTGCCATCATCCGTATGCACCGTGGTACAGACACGAATCATGTCCCCGTCTGCATTCATGCGTTGGAAAACGGTGCAATACTTCTTCGTGTACTTGGTGACGGCATCCACCACCGGGGAAGGCACCCCCATCTCGGTATTCTGCCCCAACCACACATCGCCCACCATCATCTTGGGAATCGAAACTTCCATTTCCTTTTGTGTGAACTGGTTGCGGGCCTTCCAGGCGACCGTCTCCTTGCCCAGGATGATGCCACCGGAACGGCTGATCTCTTCCTTCGCCACGTTCAGTGTTTCCAGCAGATGCCGGGCGGTCCCCTCCCGGACCGTTTTGCACATCAGGTAAACCTGCTTGACGGCTTTCTCGACCTCTCCCTCGGCAAACGTGTCCATGTAACTCAAGACACGCTTTTGGAGCGGCGATTTCTCGATCATCGTCAACGTGATGGTTGCCGCCAAAGGCACCAAGGCTGCTAGGACAGCCAGACCCACCACTTTGTTCCTCAGCGAGAGTTTCATGGTTTTCTCCTTCAGTTCTTACGGCGAGCGCATGAAAATTTTAGTACGCGGGTTGCCGCAATTGAAAGAAAAAACCGGCACGCACGGCCACAACTGGCGCGTATATCGTGGGTTCCAGCTCGACCCCACGGCATTGGGGATGGACAAAATCCGGACAACCGGCCAACATGCATCGCAACCCCAGACCATGCGCAAAGGAGAAACCATGAACAACAAAATATCCCGCCGTCATTTCCTGAGTTCGACCGCCCTTGCCGCCGGAGCCGCGGCCGCAACCGAATCTGTTTTGAATCCATCGTCTTCCGCCGCCCAAACCGTCCCGGCAGGGAAGATCCGGATTATTGCCCTGAACGGAAGTCCGCGCAAGGATAAGACGACGGTCGCCGCGCTGACGGTCGCCCTGGGCGCCGCCCAGGCCGTGTCGCCGGACCGGATCGAAGTCGAACTGGTTCATCTGGCAGATTACAATCTTCTGTCATCGCAACGGGTTCTGGGCTCCCTGGCCATCCCAACCCTCGAGGGGAAAACGGATTTCATCAAACTGGAGGAAAAGCTCTCGGCACCCGAAGTCCGCGGCCTTCTGGTTGGCAGCCCGACGCACAACAGTACGCAAAGCTCCCTCGTCACTCTTTTCTTCGGCCAGGTCCGCCATGGGAATGACAAGAACGGACTCCCGATCCTCGAAGGCAAACCGGCGGGCGCCCTGGCCGTGGGCGGCGGACGCAACGGCGGACAAGAGAATGTGGTGAACGGGATTAATACGTATTTCTTCCACGAGAAAATGATCCTCGTCGGCACGGATGCCGGACGGGTCGGCGCCCTCCTTTGGAACCAGAAAGACTCGATCGAAGCCGATGATTTCGGCAAGAAACTCGCGGTCTCGCTCGGCCAGCGGGTGGCAAAAGCCGCCTTGTCCCTCTCAAAGAACATGTTCGCGTCATAGCGAACCCCTGACTCCCTCATCCGCAGCATCGCGCCCGGTGGCGCGATGGGGCACGCCTCGATGACGTGGCGGCAACACGCCATGCCTTCGTGGAAATTCTCTTGTCCCCTACTCCTTCTTCACCTTGAGTTGGAGCACGTTCATGCCATCCTCGTGATGGTATTGGGTGGCAGAACAGAATCCCTTGATAAGCCGGACGGCGATCTCATCCTCCTCACGGCCCTCGTCGAGCGGGTTAAAAGGCGCGCCGGCACTCTTGCACACCAGCTCCAGGCTGTTGTCCTTTTCAGAATAGTGGAGACCCAGCCGGACATCGGAAAAATCGCGCTGCAACAACAGGATTTCCTCCGTCAGATGCACCACTTCGCTGGTGACAGTCTTGGGCACCATATGCTTGTCGCAAAACGCCTCCATCTCGGCCTGCACGGCATAAAGATCATAATCCGGACTGGTGATCCGCCGCTCGATGCTGCGAATCCGATGGATGAACGCGCGCGTCTTTGCCCTCTCCGGATGCTCGAAAATCCGGGACGGCGCGCCTTCTTCATAGATCAGTCCTTCATCCATGTAGAACACGCGGCTGGAGATGGTACGGGCAAATTCCATCTCGTGCGTGACGATCACCATCGTCATGCCCTCGCGAGCCAGACGACGAATGACCGCGAGCACCTCGCTCACCATCGTGGGATCAAGCGCCGAGGTCGGCTCGTCAAAGAGAAGAATCTCGGGGTTCATGGCCATGCACCGGGCAATGGCCACACGCTGCTTCTGGCCACCCGACAGTTCATCGGGAAAATTGTGCGCTTTTTCGACCAGCCCCACCAGCTTGAGCAGGTCCATCCCTTTCCGCCGCGCCTCGGCCTTGGGGCGTCCCTGCAACCGGACCGGACCGATGGCGAGATTGTCGAGGATGCTGAGGTGGTTGTAGAGATTGAAGGACTGGAACACCATGCCCATTTTCTGGCGGACTTTGGACACGTTGGTTCCGCGGGCCAGCAGCGGGACGCCGCCAATATGGATCGAACCGCCAGTGGGTGTTTCGAGCAGGTTCAAGCAACGCAGGAACGTGCTCTTGCCGGTTCCGGACGGGCCGATGACGGAAATCACCTCGCCCTTGCGAATATCTGCATTGATGTCCTTCAGGACCACCAGGTCGCCAAAGTGTTTTGAAAGGTTTCTGACTTGGATCATCGACGGGCCTTTGAAAACGGTTTCACGCTTTTACGTTTGGGAGCGATGGCAATCTCGACGGCGCTCAAGGCCCACGTCAGGAGCCAGGCCAACAACAGGTAGATCACCGCGGCCATGATGAGCGGAAAGAACGCATCAAACGTGCGGCTGCGAATGATGTCGCTGGCCTTGGTGAGATCCTGCACGGCGATGTAGCCAACGATGGAGGTCATTTTTACCAGCGAGATGAACTCGCCCTTGTAAACGGGCAGCAGGTGACGCAGGGCCTGGGGCGCGATGATGTACAGGAACGTCTGCACCCGGGTGAATCCGCCCGCCACACCGGCTTCATATTGACCCCGGTCCACGCTCTGGATGGACGTGCGGAACATCTCCGACACATAGGCGCCGAAATTCAGGCCAAAAGCGATGACGGCCACGAGGACGGGGTTGACGTTGACCGAGGCAAAGACTACGTAATAGATGATCATCAAAAGCACGAGCACCGGCGTGCCGCGCAGGAACGAGATGTAAACCGCCGCGACCCCGGACAGCCATCGGTTCCCCGACATGCGCATGTAACAAATCCCCCCGCCCAGAATCGTGCCCAGCACCGCCGAGAAGATGGAGATGAGGATGGTCAGTTTCAACCCGTCCAGAATGAGGAGATAGCGATTCTCGAGGATGATATTGCTGTAGAAGCTGTCCGCCACCCGTTTGAAAAAAGGCGCGGGACGGGATTCGACGGACGGACGCCCCTCCCCACCTTCATCCATCCTGTCCTTGCGGGC
>CAZAAF010000104.1:0-10885 GCA_964482575.1 uncultured Verrucomicrobiota bacterium
AATCCGCATCCGGGCGGCGTGCAGGAGCCCCCTCCTGGCGTGACCGCCCGGCGGGCTGTAAGCGGGCGCCACGGCGTCCGTCTCCTACAGATACTCGTCGCCGAACTGCCCGCCGACGAGCTTGTGCATCTCCTTGATCGCCTCGGCCTGGTCGGCGCGGCAGACCAGCGTGGCGTCGGGCGTGTGGATGATGATGAGGTCCTCGCAACCGATGGTGGCGATGAGATGCTTCGGGTCGTTGGAGGCGACGAGCGTGTTCTTCGTCCCGCGCAGCAGGTGGCGCGCGGCGAGGGCGTTGCCGTCGGCGTCGCGTTCACAGGTCTGCGCGAAGAACGGCCACGAGCCGACATCGAGCCACTTCAACGGCATCGGCACGGCGGCGACGCGCACCTTCGGGTCGCGCGAGGCCGGCTCCATCACGGCGAAATCCACGCTGATCTTCTTCAGCGCCGGGTAAACCTCCGCGAGCACGGCGTCGCGCTGCGGCGTGTCCCATGCCTCGGCGATGCGCAGGAGACCGGCGTGGTTCTCCGGCGTGTAGCGCCGGATGCAATCGAGCAGCGTGTCCGCGCGCCAGATGAACATGCCGCTGTTCCAGAGGTACCGGGCCGCCCCGGCGGCAAAGTAGCCTTGCGCGGTCGCGGCGTCCGGCTTTTCCTTGAACTGCTCGACGACGCGCGCTGTAGGCCGCGTCCCCGACGCGGCGCCGGTTCCGTCAAGGGCCTCGCCGAGCTGGAGATAACCGTACCCGGTCGCCGGCCCCGTCGGCGCGATGCCGAAGGTGACGAGCGTGTTCGGAAACTTCTCAACGATCTCGTAGCCGCTGGCCACGATGCGCTGGAACTCGTCCACCGGCTGGATGATGTGGTCGGCCGTGAAGACGGCGATGACCGCATCCGGGTCGCGCCGGGCGATGACGGCGGCGCTGAAGCCGACGGCGTTGAGCGTGTCCCGGCCGCACGGCTCGCCGATAAAACGGTCGCCCCCGAACGCGGGCAGCGCCGTCCCGATGACGGCGCGGTGCTTGTTGGCGGCGCAGACGAACCGCTGCGCCGGCGGCACGAGCCCGTCGCGCCGTTCGGCCGCGATTTGCAGCAGGCTCTTGCCGCCGATGAAGGGGATGAGTTGCTTCGGCAGCGACTCGCGGCTCATCGGCCAGAGCCGCGTCCCCGATCCTCCCGCCATGATCATTGCATGTCGCATGGGTGTTCCGTGGTTGGTGATGGGTAACTGGTAATCCGTGGATCCGCCTGAGGGGTTGCGTTTTGTACGTTTCCGTTGATACACCTCATGGTCCGTTTAGGTGTAGGTCACATTGATGCGATGTGCGGACAGAAGCAAAAGGCGATAACGCGCAAAACGACCCGTGGAATTCCAATGTGCAGCGAAGGACAAGACCTTGCCATCCCAGGCGGTCTCGAAAACGTCTGCAATCTCGCCATCACCGGGATCACTCACTCGCACGGCATAAGAACCTCCAGCCCTTGTGATGGTGAACTCGACCTCAGACCCATATTCGTCAGCGTTGAACCAAGTGCCGACGAGCAAGTCATGCTGGGGCTTCTGTTTAGGTTTGCTTGCTGTGTTCACGGTGATGCGGCGCAATACCTGACATCATTATTCGCCCAAACTCGCGGCGGAAAGACAAAAGTGCCGGATTTGGCCAGGTGATTTGTGGCGGCAACGCCGGCTCAAAACCCCCGCAGATTCGTGCTGCTCCGCTGCGTCAGACCTTCCTTCGGTGTGCGCTTGAGAACCAGATACTGGATATTGTTCTTCGCGCAGAACTCGCGCTTCTCCGGTTTGTCGCCGTCCTCGTTGACGGCGTAGATGTCGGGCTTGATCCGATGGATCTCCGGCTCGGCATCGAGCCAGCCCGACCCGGTCGTGATCAACGCCTGATGCACGTAACGGATGGAGGCGCAGAGATAGCGGCGCTCGTCCTGTCTGAACAACGGATGGCCCGCGCCCTTGAGCAGCTCCACGTTCGCGTCGTTGCCGGCAATGACGTAAAGGCTGCCGTATTGCGACACTTCCTCGAAGAACCGGACATGGCCGGAGTGGAACCAATCGTAGCAGCCGGTAACGATGACCTTCTTGCGGCCCGGCGTCGGCGGCACGATGGCAAGTTCCGCCTTCGGAAAACCGGCGAAACTCTCACTCGTGACGACGTGATAGCCGAGTCCGTGCGCTTCGCAGAACGCGCGCTTGGCGGGCGTGTCGTGCGGCTCGTCCACCGCCCAGAGGTCGGGCAAGGTGGGGCGAGACTCTGTCGAGCCACCTCTTGATTTCGGATTTCCAATTTCAGATTTCAGATTTCGGATTTCCAATTTTGGATTGCTGCTTGAAGCAGGCTCGACGGAGTCTCGCCCCACCTCAAGCTGATCCAGCGGCAGTGCATCGGGAGCGAGCGGGCCGTTGACGATCCGAACCTCGCGCACGTAGCGGATGGCTTCGAGGAGATAGAGCCGCTCGGCCTGCGGGAACTTCGGGGCTTTGCCGGTGACGGCGCGGACGGCGTCGTCGGACCAGAGCTGCACGCTCACATCGCCGAGTCTGGCGGCTTCTTCCAGAAAGCGCACCTGCGGCGAGCGCAGGTCATCGAAGCTGGCGGAGATGGCAACGCGTTTCATCGTCGTGTTATTTCGCCGTGCGGACATGGACGCGGAACGCGCCGGGCACCGGTTCCTCGGACAACACGTAGAGATAACCGCCACCGCAACCCGAATACATCGCGCCGGGATACCGGGACTGGTAGTGCTTCATCAGCGCCACGAGATCCACCTTGAGGGTCGGATGCCGGACCACGTGCGGCAGCAGCGCCTCCCAACACGCCATGCACTCGTTCATGGACGCACCGAGCGCCCGGATGTCGCGCGCGACGATGGCGTCGTAGCAATTCCTGCCCGACCGGCCGAGGCGGCGTATCCATTCGCGGTCGAGGTTCTTCACACCGAGCGGGCTGTAGCCCTCCGGCCGCGGCTCGACCGGCAACACGTGGATCACCTTCTCCAGCCAGCGCGCGACCTTCGGGTTGTTGCACGATTGGATGTGCACCGGGAAGATTCCGCCCTTGTGTGTGAAGTCGTAGTCGAGCCGGTTCACGCCGGGATAAATCAGGCCGATCATGTCCTGGCTGCCCGACGGCTCCGGCTTGCCCTTGTTCTCCTCGGCGTAGAGCGCCTCGACCAGCGTCGCCGGGTCGCCGGCGGGCAGGCGGTTGTTCCAAAGCTTCAGCGCGATCTTGCGGGTGCCGGTGGCCATGCCGGCGCGTTCCATCCAGCGGAACGTGGGCTCCAGGCCGATGACCACCATCGAGCCGGGCGGCGTCGGGTTGAGCTGTGACACGAACGGCTGGTCAATCCATCCGCCCGCCAGCGCGATGCGATACGGAATCTCGCCGATGACGTCCGTGAGCTTGCCGGTGGTATTCTGGCTCATGTGACTTGGCTCTGACTGTTGGGGGCTCTCATCCGGCCTTTTCCACATCCAAAAGAGTGATGGAACACCCGCTCCGAGGCCGCCCCGATTCCCTCTCCCCACACGGTGGGGAGAGGGCAAGGGATGAGGGGATGGCTGCTAGATCACGTCCATGACGGTGCGCTTGCCGGCCTTGCGATCGCGATACTGCTGCTCGATCCACTTGTAGGTGATGCGGAGGCCCTTGCGGAACGGCATGTTCGGCTCGCACTTGAGCACCTGCTTGATGAACGTGTTGTCGCTGTTGCGGCCCGCGACGCCTCGCGGCGCGTTGAGGTCGTACGTCCGCTTCAGTTTCACGCCGCCGATCTCCTCCGCAATGGTGACCAGGTCGTTGACGGAAATCAGCTCGCTCGTGCCGAGGTTGATCGGCGTGGCGATGAGCTTCTCGCAATGCATGATCATGTCGATGCCCTTGAGGCAGTCATCGATGTACATGAAACTGCGGGTCTGGTGGCCGTCGCCCCAGATGACGATCTCCTTCTTGCCGGTGTCCTTCGCCTCGATGACCTTGCGGCTGATCGCGGCGGGCGCCTTTTCGCGGCCGCCGTCCCACGTGCCCCACGGCCCATAGACGTTGTGGAAGCGGGCGATGGCGGTCTTCATGCCGCGCTCGGCCCAGTATTCCTGGCAGAACATTTCCGAGAGAAGCTTCTCCCAGCCGTACCCGCGCTCGGACATCGCCGGGTAGGCGTCGCTCTCCTTGAGCGCGCGGCAATTCGGGTCCTTCTGCAGCTCGGTGTTGTAGGCGCAGGCCGAGCTGGAGTAGAAATACCGCTCGCAGCCCGCGCGATAGGCCGCCTCGATGAGATGGGTGTTGATGAGGATGCTGCGGAGGCACTCGATGCGAAAGCGCTCGATGAACCCCATGCCGCCCATGTCGGCCGCGAGGTTGTACACCTCCACCGCGTCCTTGACCGCGGCCTTGCAGTTGGCCTCGTCGCTGAGGTCCATGCACCAGCATTCCACGCCCGGCGTGCGCTGATACCACAACGGCAGCGGCTTCTTGTCCACCGCGCGGATGCGGGTGAAACCCTTGTCGCGGAAATAACGGACCAGCGAACCGCCGATGAAACCACCGGCGCCGCCCACCAGAATCAGATCGTTTTTGTTCATGTGTATGACCTCTTTCTACTTCAAAACGCCTGTTGCTTTCAACCGGCAACTCCGTTCCTCAAATCGGGCGCAGGATACGCTTGCCTGCCGCAGCTGCAAATGGATAGGGTTGACCCTGTGATGGATATTCTTGACCGCAAATCCAGACCGGTCGGCCCGCCCAAGTTCATCTCCACGCAGGTCTCCGATGTCCGCTACTACTACCTCGACCTGCGCCCCGCGCCCACGCCCGGCATCACCGTCGTCTGCGGCGGCCGCGAACAATGCAATCCCGAATACGTCATCAGCCGGCGCGAATTCCCGTATCTCTCCATCGAGTGCGTCGCCCAGGGCCGCGGCGAGGTGAGGGTCGCCAGGCAGACGTTCCGCCTTCAGGCCGGCTCGGTCTTCTCCTACGCGCCCGGCGTGGCGCACACGATCCGCAACGACCCAAAGGACCCGATGGTGAAGTACTTCGTGGATTTCACCGGACGGGAGGCGGCGCGGTTGTTGCACGACAGCGCGTTGCGGCGCGGCGTCGTCCAGCTCATGGCGCCGGGCGAGATTCTCGACATCTTCGAAGACCTCCAGCGCCAGGGCAGCGCCGACGCGCCCGGCAGCGCCGCCATCTGCGCGGCGCTCGTGCGGCTCCTCATCCTGAAAATCACGGCGCTCGCCGTCCCGGAACGCGAGGCCGACGCGCGGGCGCTGGCCACCTACCAGCGTTGTAAGCGGCAGATCGAACAGCATTTCCTCAGCCTGCGCTCGCTGGCGCAGGCGGCGCGCACATGCCACGTGGACCAGGCCTATTTGTGCCGGCTCTTCCGGCGGTTCGATCACCAGACGCCCTACCATTATCTGTTGCGGCTGAAAATGCACCGCGCCGCCGAATTGCTGCTGGGCCCCGACCGCTTGATCAAACAGGTCGCGGAGGAACTGGGCTTCTCCGACCCGTATCATTTCTCCCGCGTTTTCAAATCCGTCCACCGCATCTCCCCGGTACAGTTCATCCAGGCCGGCCATCGACGAATGGATCGGGGAACCAAATCATGAAGAACAGGCAGTGGCTGAAGATACCCATCCTTTTCGTGATCGGGCACAGCGCCTTGTTGTTTATAGCCGCCATGGCGATGGCGATGGCCGGACACGGCGACTCTTCCTTCGGTTTGTTGATAACGTATGTTTTGCTCTATTTCGTGGACTTTCCAATCAGCAGGCTGATCGCCCTTTTGTTCCATTCGGACGCACCGCACAATGCTTTGGGAAATCCGCTGCTCACCATCGTGGTCCTCTACGGGATAGCGGGCAATCTCGTCTGGTTCGCTCTCGGAACCGTGGTTCACTTTTGCATCGCCCCGCTGCTGCGTCGCCGCCGGCCATAACCCTCACCGCGGTTCCGCGACCACGACGTCCTTGCGCCACTTGCGTCGGAAAGAAGGTTTTTCGTGTGCATCGGCGGACGGGCCGGGCTATGTAATTAAATGAAACTCATTATGTCACGAAGCATCCACACCACCCGGAAAGCATTGGTGAAAGAACGCGTGTTTGCTGTTCGCGATGACGTTCCATCCGCAGATGCCATGACCGAACTGGAGCGGGAGGATATCCAGAAGAGCATTCGCAAATTGAACGCGAAATGGAAACGACAGACGCAAAATCAACACGTTTCAGTTCACGCTCATCTTGCTCTTGGTGAAGTTGGTCTTGTTCGAAGTGTCAAACGGAGAAAACAGCCCTAGTGCTGTTCAGTGGCGGCCGTTGATGACGATAACCGGCCAGTCAGACACATCGTCGCAACCAGTGCCGTACACACTTCGTAGAAACAATCTTTATCGCGGCTCCGTCACCACCACGTCTTTGCGCCGTTCCGCCGGCGTCACGACCAAGTCCGCCAGTTTCCCGTCGCGCACGCGGCCCTCGACCGTTGTACGGCGCGGGGCGTGGAGTTTGAAGTGGACATTCCAATCCTTCGGCCACGCGGGCAGGAGATAAATCTTGTCGCCATCGGCGTTCATGATCATTTGCTGGAGCGTGAGCAGGATGTTGCCGCCGTGGTCCTGGTCGGGCAGCCAGTCGAAATTCGGCCCCCACATCGCCGGGAAGCGGAAGTTGCGGTGCGAGTTGCGGACCTTGGTCATGAGCTGCTTCTTCGCCTCGTCGGTCAGTCCGAGCAGCGCGGCGCACTGGCCGTCGTAGCACCAGCCGGTCATGATCTTCGCCATGCGGCGGTTGAACGTCTCGACGCCCGTCTCCAATCCCGGCCGGCCCACGGCGTACAGCCGGAACGGCCAGATGGCGTAAAGTTCCGGGTTCTCGCAGTTGCTGCGCTTCGGGTTGAACTTCTCCGCCGGCAGCACGAAACTCCGGCCTTCCTCACTGCGCACTGGCACGGGCGGCGCGGCGGCTTTCATCTTCGTCCACAACGCGCGGTCGGCGGCGGGCGCCGCGTCCTTCGGCAGCGCGAGCAACCGGTCGAGCACGTCGTGAAGGCCGGCCACGGCGGGCGTGTCGTTGACGACCTCGAACCAATACGTCTCGACCGCCTGCGTCGGGCTGATGACGAGTTTGCCGCCGGCGTCGCGCTGGAACCGGGTGTCGAAATAGCGCAACACCTCGCGCGCCATCGGGATGAGTTCGTTCGCGAGGAACTTCCGGTCCAGCGTCCGGTCGTGGCAATCCAGCATGAGCGCCACCAGCTCCAGGCCCTGCTGCCAGGCGAAGCGCCAGTATTTGCAATCAATGTCGCCGGGCTGTTTGCCCGTGCGGTCCCAGCCGTAGTCGCGGTTCGCGTACGTGCCGAAGCTCGTCATCGTTTCCGGGAAATACGCGCCGTCGGCCCCGTAGTAGGCTTTCGCGCGCGCCTTGCAGATCGGCAGCACGTCGCGATACATGCGGAACACCGCTGCGCACAGGTCGTAGTCGCCGTTGGCCACGGCCGACCACGCCGGGAA
Source organism: uncultured Verrucomicrobiota bacterium (assembly GCA_964482575.1). GTDB lineage: Bacteria > Verrucomicrobiota > Verrucomicrobiia > CAIQCK01 > CAIQCK01 > CAIQCK01. Next base: position 7,527 of record CAZAAF010000104.1, read on the forward strand.
CCGCGTGTTCTGCCACCAGAAACAATCGCCCCACCGCCGCCAGTCCGGGTTGAACTTCTGCTTCAGGTCGGTGCACTCCGGGTCCACGGTGAAGATCGAGCCGTTGAACTTGATCGGGAAGTGGCCGCGTCCGGCGCACGCCGTCATCCAGCGTTGGAGCACGTAGGCGCGCGTCACCAGCGACGGCGTCGGCTGCTCCATGCCGCCGCCGCCCTCGGCCTTGAGCAGCTTGCCGTTGAGATACAGCCGCCGCCCGTCCGCCGTCGCGTCGTAAACCACCGCCACGTGGTTCCACGCGCCCAGCTGGAGCACGTCGTTCACCGCCATCGTGCCCTGGCCGGCGATGAACCGCAGGCTGCGGCCCGGATGCGTGTCGAACAGGAACCCGTCGCCTTTGCCCGCCGTCAGTTTGTCAAAAATGCGTGCGCTACCGGCCTTCGCATCGGGCCGGATCCACGCTTCGAGCGTGAAACTGTTCGTCAGGCCGAGACGCGGATCGTCCGCCACCTCGAGGTGCCCGCCGGCAAACACCGCCACGGTTGTGCCCTCCTGCGGCTCGAACTTCATCGTGCCCACAACTTGGGTGCCGGACGGCAGACGGTTGAACTGCCAGCCCACCGTACGCCCCTGCGTGACCGCCGCCGCGTCGCCGGGCTTGCCCGCGGCGAGCGAGGCGATTTCCGCGTCGCTCAACGCCCGGCCGAAAACCGTCGCGCGGCTCATCGTGCCGCGGAACTGGCTGCCGCCGTGGCTGTCCGCGCCGATGCGCAGGGGATGGGTGTTGGCCGGCAGGGCGGAGACGGCCGCTGCGTCGCCCTCGACAAAAACCCAGCTCCGATTCCAGAACCCGTTCCACCAGGCCGCCGTGGTCCTGCCCGCCGCGGCTCCGGACGAGGCGGCGATGGCCGCGAGCTGCTTCTCCCACGCGGCCACCGTGGCCGTCACTGCCGAGTGCGTCGCGATGCGGATGTCGAACTGCTTCACCGGCGCGGACGACTTCAACGCCGTCGCGCCCTCCTTCACGAAGCCCGCCGCCGTGATGACGCCGCCGAAGGTGCGATGGAGGATCGGGTCTTTCACCAGATCCGCGAATTTCTCCAGGCTCTGGTGCTTCAACGTCAGCGGCACGCACGATTGCTCGTTGCGGTGGTACCACGTCACCGCCCCGGCCGTCTCCTTCACCACATCCGCCGATTCCTGGACCTCGACCTCCGGCGGGCCGGCCTGCATCGTCCAGCTCGAGCCCAGCTCGCCGCCCGTGAGCACCTTCTTCTCCGTGCGCCAGCATTCCAGCGTCGCGCGCACGCCCAGCGGTTGGTCGCTCCCGCCCGTCACATGGATGACCGGCGCGTCCGCGTCCACGAACACCTTCAACCGCGTGCCGCCCGCCGTGATCTCGATGCATCCGTCGCGGAGCTTGAGTTCCTGCCGGAACGACGCGCCTTTCGTGAACGGGTTGGGCGTCAGCGACACGCGCACGCCACCGAGCTTGAGCAACCGCGACGCCTCGCTCCACGCGTCGGTGCGGCCGATGTAGAATCGCAGGTCGCCATCTTTCTCGACCCAGACGTTGAGGCCGACCTCGCCGTTGCCGATGGGCATCGAGCCGGCGGCGTTGTCGCTGGGCGTCTCCCAGACCACGTTGTAGCGGTCCAGTTCGGCCGGCGCGTCGGCGAAGGAGGTGGAAAGCGAAAGAACGGTGATGGCGCTGAGAACGAGGAGTCGGTTCATAGCAGCGCCATCCTACACGCTCCGCGCCGCCGGACAAGGCGGAGATTGGGGAAGTTCTACCACGTCCCGCCGTCGTCCACGAAATCCACAATCCGCCAGAGATACAAGGCCGCCGTGCTCCGATAGGGCCGCCACTTGTCCCCGTGGCGATCCAGTTGCTCCGGTTCGGGAAGCTTCCGTTTCTTGAACGCGATTTGAAATCCCTTCCTCACACCGAGATCATGGACCGGCAACACATCCGGCCGGCACAGGTTGAACATCAGGAACATCTCCGCCGTCCAGCGCCCGATGCCTTTGATCTGCGTGAGCCGGTCAACGATGTCGGCATCGTCCAACTTGTCGTACTCGGTCAGCGACGGCAGCACGCCCGACACCGCGTGCCGGGCAATGTCCTTGATATAGGCCACCTTGGGCCGCGACAACCCCGCCGTCCGGAGACGATTCGTGTGCGTCCGGAGAATCGCCTCGGGCGATGGAAACCGGGATTTGGGAAAGAGCGCCAGGAATCGGCCCTCGATCGTCGCCGCGGCCTTGCCGCTGAGCTGCTGGTGGATGACCGCACGAATCAGCGATTGGTATGGTTCCTCGTCGCGGCTCCTCAGGTGGGCCTCCTCGCCGACGGCGGCGATGACACGGCTCATGACCGGGTCCACAGCCCGGAGATGGGCGCGGCCCTTGGAGTGGGAATGGTCTCGTTTCGTTTGCATCGTCGTTCGCCCAGTGTGACGGCACAGCACCGGGAATTCAAGTGGGGGTTGGGCCCGGCGGAGTCCGGGCGGCCGCCGGCAACGCCCATGGCGAGATTGGGGGCTTGGCGCGGGCACGGACGGCTGTTACAGTGCCCCGGGAATTCAAACCGAACCTGGAGACATGAACTTCGTCACGGAGACAATGATGAAACCGAGCGATTGCCTTAAGCCCCTGCAACTCTCAACCGTCATCCTGGGCCTCGCCCTCCTGGGTTCCCCGTCCTTGTCGAAGGCGGCGGAGAGCCCGCAGGACCTGATGGAACTGGGCAGTGCCGAGTTCAACGCCGTGACATCGCTTCCGGCGGCGGCGGGCGGCAACGTCAGCATCGATGTCCGGGTGACGCTCCGGACCAGCCGCGAGGTGATCGGCAAACTTAACGAGGGAATCTCCTCCGGGCAGTTCCAGTCGCCCTATTGGTCCAACAAGGAGTTCATGAACCTGATCCTGAATTCCAAACCCGGCAGCTTCGAGGTGGAGTTCCTCGGGTTGAACAAGGAGTCGCGCTTCTACTTCTTCTTCGAGGAAGAGCTGAAGAAGATCAAGGTCCATCCCAGCATTCCGGCCGACCTCAAGGCCCAGGTCAATGAATTCAGCCGGAAGGCCAAGGCGCTGCTGTATCAGACCATCCGGGTCAACGATTTCGTCGGCTCCAAGATCACCTTCGCCCAGGATGCCGAGTCCGCGCGCATCGAGTTCACCGGCTCCAACAAACGGGGCAATCTGTTGGTCGGCAAACTGGTGTTCAAGGGCAGGGAGATGCCCATCTTCGACGCCATGAAGAAGGTGTTGAGCGAGGACCACAGACCCAAGAACCCGTCCATTGCGGTGAGGGAGCAAGGCAGCTTCGAGGACATCGTCATCGCCGCCCAGAAAAAGCA
>CAZAAF010000105.1:0-3076 GCA_964482575.1 uncultured Verrucomicrobiota bacterium
GACGATCTATGGCACATGCGGCTCGGCGGCCATGATGTGGAAAAGGGCTATGTCGCCTACAAGTCCGCCGTGGAAACCCAGGGCGCCCCGACGTGCATCCTGGCCCGCACCATCAAAGGCTACGGTCTCGGCGAAGCCGGCGAGGGCCGCAACATCACGCACCAGCAGAAGAAGCTCAACGACGAGGAGTTGTTGAAGTTTCGCAACCGCTTTGCCATCCCGATCTCCGACGACCAGGTGGCCAAGGCACCGTTCTATCGTCCGCCACAGGACAGCGCTGAAATGCAGTACCTGCTGGACCGGCGCCGTGTCCTGGGCGGGTCCGTGCCGCAACGCCGCCCGATCACCTGCAATTTCGAGCCGCCGAAGGAGAAATTGATGGAGGAGTTCGTCAAGGGTACCGGTGAACGCGCGGCGTCCACCACCATGGCGTTTGTGCGGCTGCTCACCAAGCTGCTCAAGGACAAGGAACTCGGCCACCACATCGTGCCCATCGTTCCGGACGAGGCGCGCACCTTCGGCATGGACGCCCTCTTCCGCGAGTGCGGCATTTATTCGCACGTCGGCCAGCTCTACGAACCCGTGGATGCGGCCAGCTTCCTCTATTACAAGGAAGCGCAGAACGGCCAGATCCTGGAGGAAGGCATTACCGAGGCGGGCTCGCTCTGCTCATTCGTCGCGGCCGGAACGGCGTATGCCAACTACCGCGTGCCGGCGATCCCGTTCTTCATCTTCTACTCGATGTTCGGCATGCAACGCGTGGGCGACCTGGTCTGGGCCGCCGGCGACATGCGCTGCCGCGGCTTCCTCATCGGCGGCACCGCCGGCCGCACGACGCTCGCCGGCGAGGGCCTGCAACATCAGGACGGCCACAGTCATTTGCTGGCCGAGCCCGTGCCCAACCTCCTCGCCTACGACCCGGCCTACAGCTATGAGATCGCCGTGATCGTGCAGGACGGCATCCGCCGGATGTACAAGAACAACGAAAACGTGTTCTACTATATCACCGTCGGCAACGAAGCCTACGCGCATCCGCCCATGCCCGCCGGGGCCGAGGACGGCATCCTGCGCGGCGTGTACCGGCTGCGCGACGGCGGCAGTTCCTCCAAAGGCAAACCGAAACTGCACCTGCTGGGCAGCGGCTCGATTCTCAACGAGGTCATCAAGGCGCAGAAGACGCTGGCCGAGAAATACGGCGTCATTGCCGATGTCTGGTCGGTCACCAGCTACAAGCAACTGCATCGCGATGCGCTGGACTGCGAGCGTTGGAACCTGCTGCATCCGCAGGAAACTCCGCGCGTGCCCCACGTCACCGCCGCCTTCGGCGAGGGACCACACGTGTTCGTCGCCGCATCGGATTATGTAAAAATGCTGCCGAACTCCATCTCGCGCTGGCTGCCCGGCCCCCTCGTGGCGCTCGGGACGGATGGTTTCGGCCGGAGCGAGGATCGCACGGCCCTGCGCGATTTCTTCGAAGTGGACGCGCGGTATGTGACCCTGGCCGCGTTGCACGCGTTGGCGCGCGACGGCCACCTCAAGCGCGAGGTGCCGCAAAAGGCAATCAAGGAATTGAATCTCAACCCCGAGAAGGCGAACCCCGTCACGGTCTGACCTGAGGAACCGATATGGCAACTGCATTCAAACTCCCCGAACTGGGCGAAGGCATCAAATCCGCCGACGTGGTGTCGGTGCTGGTGAAAGTCGGTGATGTCATCAAGAAGGACCAGGGCGTCATCGAAATCGAGAGCGAAAAGGCCAGCGCCGAGGTGCCGTCGTCCGTGGCGGGCCGGGTCACCGAGGTGCGGGTCAAGGAAGGCGACAAGATCAAGCCCGGGCAGGTGCTGATCACCGTCGAAGAAGGCGTGACCGCCGCCGCGGCTTCGCCCAAAGCAGCCGCTCCGGCCAAGGCCGTCGAATCCAAAAAGGCTGCGCCCGCCGTCGAGCCGCCGTCTCCCAAAGCAGCACCCATAGTCCCGAAAACGGAGGCTGCCTCCGGGAAGGAACCGGTGTTTGCCTCCCCAGCGGTGCGCCAGTTCGCGCGCGAAATCGGCGTGGACATCCGTGCCGTGCAAGGCAGCGGTCCCGCCGGGCGCATCTCGCAGGACGATGTGAAGAACCACGCCCGTCACGCGGCCTCCGGGCAACCAGCCGCGCCGGTGTCCGCCACTGCACGTCCCGCGGCCACACCGTTGCCGGATTTCACCAAGTTCGGCGAGGTGACGCACGAGCCGATGAATGCAGTCCGCCGCGCCACGGCGGCGCACATGGCGCGTTGCTGGGCGGAGATTCCGCACGTCACGATCTTCGACCGCGCCGACATCACCTCTGTGGAGGAGCTTCGCAAGCAATACAAGTCCAAGGCGGAAGCCGGCGGCGGCAAGCTCACCATCACCCCCATCCTGCTGAAGGTGGCGGCCACCGCGTTGAAGACGTTCCCGCGCATCAATGCCAGCGTGGACATGGCGAAACAGGAAATGGTCCTGAAGCGTTACTGCCACATCGGGTGCGCCGTGGATACGCCCCGTGGCCTCGTGGTGCCGGTCCTCCGCGACGTGGACAAGAAGAGCATCCTCCAGATCGCCGCCGAACTCGCGCAACTCAGCGAGAAAGCCCGTGCCAACAAGCTCGGCTTCAATGACCTGCAGGGCGGCACGTTCACCATCACCAACCTCGGTGGGCTCGGCACGACCTATTTCACGCCGATTATCAACGCGCCGGAGGTGGCCATCCTCGGCGTGGGCCGTGCCACCATGGAATCGGTTTATACCGACGGTTTCTGCCGGCCGCGTTTGATGTTGCCGCTGTCGCTGTCGTTCTACCATCGTGTGGTGGACGGCGCCGACGGCGCCCGATTCCTGCACTGGATCGTGGACGCCATGGAGAAACCACTGCTGACGGCCATGGAGTAGGCTGAGACGGCAGACCCCAACACTTCCAACCCCATCTTCCTATGACTGACATTGCCAATCAACGAGTCGTGGTGCTCGGCGCGGGGCCGGGCGGTTATCCGGCGGCGTTTCACGCGGCGGAATACGGGATGCAGGTGACGCTGGTGGATCCGGCGATTTCGCCCGGC
>CAZAAF010000105.1:3086-10791 GCA_964482575.1 uncultured Verrucomicrobiota bacterium
AGACGCTGCTCCACATCGCCCGCGTGCTGTTCGAATCGCGCGAAGTGGCCGAATGGGGCGTGACGTTTGCCGAACCCACCATTGACCTCGACAAACTGCGCGCGTGGAAAGACCGCGTGGTGAACCGGCTCACCGGCGGCCTCGGGTCGCTCTCCAAACGCCGGCAGGTGAACTCGATCCAGGGCCGCGGCCGGTTCCTGAACAACCACACAATCCTCGTCGAGAAGACCGACGGCTCGCAGGAACAGGTGGAGTTCGATCATGCCATCATCTCCACCGGCTCGCAGCCGGCGGTGGTGCCCGGCTTTCCCGTCGGCTCGCCGCGCGTGATGGATTCCACCGGCGCGCTGATGCTGAGCGACGTGCCCAAGTCGTTGCTGGTCGTCGGCGGCGGCTACATCGGTCTGGAACTCGGCACGGTCTATGCCGCGCTGGGCAGCCAGGTCACCGTCGTGGAGATGGCCAAGAGTCTGCTCGCCGGCGTGGATCGCGACCTGGCCGAGCCCCTGGAACGGCGGCTCAAGCAGGTCCTGGCGGAAGTGCTGGTGGACACGCGCGTCGCGCAGATGGAAGTGAAAGAGGACGGCGTCCATGCCAAACTGATCGGCCTGGACCTGCCCAATCCGGACCGGGTTTTCGACAAGGTGCTTGTCGCTGTCGGCCGCAAGCCGGACTCGAAGAACCTTGGCCTCGAAAACACCGGCGTGAAGGTGAACGCGAAAGGGTTCATCGAAACCGATCCGCAACGCCGCACCGCCGAACCGACAATTTTCGCCATCGGCGACGTCGCGGGCGAACCCATGCTGGCCCACAAGGCGACCCATGAGGCGCGCGTGGCGGTGGATGCCATCGCCGGCAAACCGTCGGTGTTCGAGCCACAGGCCATCCCGGCCGTGGTATTCACCGACCCGGAAATCGCGTGGACCGGCCTGACGGAGACGCAGGCGCTCAACCAGAATGTTCCGCACGTCGTCGCGCGCTTCCCGTGGATAGCCTCGGGCCGCGCCACCACGCTCGGCCGCAACGAGGGTCTGACCAAGCTCATTCTTGACCCGCGCAACGAGCGCATTCTCGGCGTCGGCATCGTCGGCATTGGTGCCGGTGAAATGATCGCTGAAGGCACGCTTGCCGTGGAAATGGGTGCGCGCGCCGCCGACCTGAAGGCGACGATTCACGCGCACCCGACGATGTCGGAGACGGTGATGGAAGCGGCCGAGGCCTTCCACGGCCAAAGCCCGCACATCTATACGCCGAAACAAGACCGGCGATAAGCTGGTGGCAACCTAGCTTCCACAGCCTTGCCAACATGCGGCAAGGCACTTCCGGCGCGCGGCCCGCATCTGCGCCACCGCCGGCGTGCAATGCAAGGGACCCGGTGTGAAGCCCTGCGGTTTCACCGCCCCGTTTTTCAACCCGACGATGGCGTCGAACACCAGGTCCGCCATCGCAGGCAGCGCCGCGGCCCACGTTTGCGTGAGCGTCGCACCCAGCCCACCGCAAAAGACAATGGGCTGAGGCCGTTGCAGCAAAATGTCACCGCCGTCGAGCACCGAGGTGGCGCGGTGGACGGTCATAACGATGTCCTTCCGGTCGTCGAGAATCTCCCAGACGATGGCCGGGCCTCCCCGCATGAACCGCGGGTCGCTGGTGTGGAGGTTGACCACATCGGTCGACAGTGCCGTGAGTGTCGCAGGAGTGAGGTAGCGTGTTTGCAGCAGGCAGACCAGCGCCGCACCGGCCGCGCGGATGGCAGCAACCGCGTCCGGCGAGTTCAGTGAAGCCACGCGAACCACATTCAGTGCGGGCAGCAAGGGCGGTATCGCCGCCTCCGAAGGAACGCCCCCGGCCAGACGGTGGGTCCATTTCCACGCCACCAACCGGGCGGCGGCGGCGAGGACCGAACAACCGGAAATGCGTGCCTGCCGCCGTGCCACTTTCAGCGCATGGGAACAAGTGTGCTGGGTCTTGGCGACGTCCGTGTCGAGAACGACCACGGCGATCTCGACTCCCGCCGCGCGCAGCGACGCCTCGTGACGAGCCACAAAATGCCTGAGCACCTCGGCGGGTTCCACGGCACAGAGGGCGATCTTCATCGCAAGGGGGCACCCATCCCGCAGCGGGAAGACCACGGTGGGGTGAAACTCCGTCGAGCTTGTGTGGAGACGGCGGAGGCTCGACGGAGTCTCGCCCCACCTTTCATTGTTCCACTACGTTTCATACCAGTCATGCTCTGAGACCGCACTTTGACTGTAGCGGCGGTCTATGACCGCCGATCACGAGTTTCGCCATGGACTCCGGCGGTCATAGACCGCCGATACGATGTAAAAGCGAACGCCTAAGGGTATCATCCGTTGACGCTCCCGCCTGCCCCACCCCGCGAACCGCAAAGGGTGAACAGTTCCCCGTTGGTCACCGGCGTCAATCGCTTGTGCGACGCCGCATTCGCGAGGACTTCATCCAGTTTGTCCCAATCGCCCTGCTCCTCGATCTCCCAACTGTGAAAATAAAGGTGCGCCACGCCGCCGACGCGTTCGACGGTCTCCAGGGCGCGCCGGAAATGGACCGCCCAATCCTGCGCCGCCCCATGGACGCGGAAGAAATCCACTGCGCCCTTGAAGTTCGCTTCCAGCAGGGCATGGCGGACCTGGATCAGGACGGAATGGTTGAAGGCGTGGGTGCTCACGCCGCACCGGTAAAGGTCCAGCGGCAGGTCCGTGCGATTGAAGAAGCACGTGCGCCCGCCGGCAAAGCCCGCCTCCCGGACGAGATCCGCGGTGCGCGCCGTGAACTTGCCCTGCGGATAACAAAAAGCCCGGGCCGGCCGGCCGGTGACGTCCTCCACCCAGCGTTTGCCGTCGAGGATTTCGGCGCGCGCCCGGTCGTCGGGCAACGCCGCCAGCGGCACGTGATGATAGGTGTGGCCGCCAATTTCAAACCGGCAGGCGATCTCCCGGACCTGCTCGCGGGTCATCACCGGATGCTCGGGATTGGAAGCCGGGACATAAAACGTCGCCTTCAAGCCATGCCGCTCCAGCAGTCCGGCCGTCTTCAAGTCGAGCGGACAACCATCATCCACGCTGATGGTGAGATAAGCCGGCGTATGCATGGGTCATCAACCGGCGTTCATTGTGACACGGGCGGCCGGGTTTGCCAGCGTGTAAAGTGCATAGCGCGGCGGTTTCTGGAAATAATGGCCCGCCAGCAACCGGCGGCATCGGTACTGAAACACGATCCAGGGCCGGGCACATTGCACCCAACGAGGAGCGCCGGCGACCAGACCCGCCCGCTCCCGGCGCATGTTGTCGCCGAAGCCCATGTTCTGTCCCGTCTCGGTAAAGACCGAGGTGAAAGCACCCAGCAATGTCATGGGAACCCGCTGCTCGATCAACTTCAGTATCCAGACCACGTCCCCCAGGTCCTTGTAGCGGTCGTCAAAACGAAATCCCCGTTTCTCAACCACTGACCGCCGGAAAAACACGGCACAACTGTTCACGGAAAGGTTGTCACTCACCCAGGTGTGGGACCGGCGCGGCAGGCTGGCCTGTCGCGACCGCACATACCGGCCCTCGCGATCCACCACCACGGTATCGCCCACCACCACGTCCGTCTCCGGGTGATGTTGAAAGCAGTTCCACACCGCAGCCAGGGCGCCAGGCAGGTACTGCTCATCCGCATTCAAACACCCCAGCACTTCGCCCGTGGCGCGGCGCAACCCGCGATTGAGGGCGTCATACATGCCGGTGTCCTTCTCGATGAACGCCTTTACCCGGGGATCGCGCGCCAACCACGCCTGCGTGCCGTCGTCGGAACAGGAATCCTGAACGATGTGCTCCGCCTCCACCCCCTGATCGGCCACGGACGCCACGCACAGCCTGAGCCAATCCGAGCTGCGGAAACTGGGTGTGATAATGGAAAACTGCATCGGCTACGGTTGCTTGTACAGGCCGAACTCCGCGATTGCCGGACAGACCGGCGACTGGGTGATGCGCAGGCGCAGTTTGGTGGTCGTCACCGGGGCGAACCGGAGCAACCGTTCCGCGCCGATGCTCGTCGCTTTGGCAAACTCCTGCCACGCGCCATCCTTCCACTGGTCGAGCGCGAACTCCCCGACGCGCTGGCCGAGCCGGATGTCCTCCACGATCCTGACCACGTCAAACGTCACCGGCTTCTTCCATTCGAGCGTCAGCTCCGGCGTGGTCACGGCGTCATCGGTGCTCCAGAAGGTGGTCCGCTTGCCGTCCACCAGTTTCGACGGGCCAAACGCCTTGTCACCGCCGCGGACGTTGCTGGCCGTCAGCTTCGCGTCGCGCGCATAGTCTTTGGCAAACGTCCGGTCGAGATAACGCCGCATCCCGCGCAGGGCTTGCACGTCGTTTTCATGAATGATCCCGCGCCGGTCCGGCGGCAGGTTGAGAATGAGATTGGCGCCCCGGCCGACCGACTCGAAGTAAATCTTCACCAGCTGCTCGGGCGTCTTCACCTTCGCATCTTCCTTGTCGTGGTAGAACCAGCCGGGCCGGATGGAAACATCCACCTCGGCCGGCAGCCAGTCCTTGCCATCGCGCTGGCCCACGTTGAGCAGTTTCGGGTCGGCGTGGCCGGGCATCAATCCCTCGCGCGTCATCGTCGCCCAATTGGTTTCGCCCGCGAATCCCTTTTCGTTGCCCACCCAGCGCACGTCCGGGCCGCCGTCGCTGAACATGCAGGCCAACGGCTGCAGCTCGCGCACGATCTTCCAGGTGTTGTCCCAATCGTAGTAGGTGCGGTTGTCGATGCGCCGTTTCTCCCGCGCGCCGCCGTAGTAACCATCACCGCCATTGGCGCCGTCGAACCACATCTCGAACACCTCGCCGTAGTTTGTGAGCAGCTCGTGCAACTGGTTGCGGTAATACGTGATGTATTCCGGCCGGGCATAATCCCTGTGGTTGCGATCCCAGGGGGAGAGATAGACACCGAACTTCAATCCCTGACGGCGGCAGGCGGCGGCGATCTCCTTCACCATGTCGCCCTGCCCCTTTTTCCACGGGCTTTTCTTGATCGAGTGCTCGGTAAACGCCGAAGGCCAGAGACAGAAGCCGTCGTGGTGCTTGCAGGTAAGCACCAATCCGCGCATGCCCGCCTCTTTCGCCGTGCGCGCAATCTGGTTCGCATCAAATGCCGTGGGATTGAAAATCGATTCCGCCTCGTCCCCAAGGCCCCACTCGCGGTCGGTGAAGGTGTTCACCGTGAAATGGATGAAGCCATAGAACTGCAGTTCATGCCAGCGGAGCTGCCGCTCGCTCGGCACGGGGCCAAAGGGTTTGGGAGGTTCGGCGGCCGTCGCGGCCAGCGCCATCATGCACAGGGCGAGTGTCAGCGGTTTCATGCCGCCATGGTAATCACTCCCCCGGGCCGCCGCCAGCGGAAGTTTTCCCGGTCCCGCCTACTCGGCGCGCTTGCGATAATAGAGGATATGCAGCGGGCCTTCCGCCTGGAACGCGCCCGAGAACAGCTCCACCATGTCCTGGATTTTCATCAGCATCCAGGGATGCCCCGCCTTGGCGCCGTTCTTGGTGAAGACAATGTCGTCCGCCACATAGACCGCCGAATGCACCAGCCGGTCGTCCGGCGTCAACACCAGCACCAGGTCGCCCAGATGCGCGCCGGTCGAGATGGCGTAGTAACCATCCCGGATGGTGTTGATGGCCAGCGCGCCATTCGCATACCGGTCGTCAGGCTGGGAGTTGAAGAAGTTCAGGCAGCTCCAATGGCAATCCCGGCTGGCCTCGATCTTCGGACCGCTGGAAAAGGGAAACGTGTACAGGCGCTCGCGCGCAAACCGGGGCAGCAGGTGGGTGATGTCCAGCGACGCACCGCCCGGCGTGCGCCGCAACGACTCGAGCAGGGGCCGGATGTCCTTGGAACGTCCGCCAATACCCCAGTACTCCGTCAAGTCATCCACATTGCTGGTCGGACTGACCTGGAGATACACCAGCAGGGTGTTTTTCCGCGAAAGCATCTTGAGCAGGTGGATTTTTTCATGCGGGTTGGCCAACCGGGGCATCAGCACGTTGGCATCGGCAAACAACAGGACGTTGCCATACGGATAGAGCATCCGGCGGATGTCTGTGAGGATCGCCGGCGGCAATTCCCCCTGATCCAGACGCTCCTCCAGGTACTTGGGCTGCATCGCACAGGGAAACCGCTGCGGCCCGTTCTCCGGATAGGCCGCCAGGACACGATAGATCATCTGTCGCGTCGCCGGCGTCATTCCCAACACAAACTCCGGCGTGGGACTGACCACCGGCACTCCCGTGGCCGAATCGAGTTTCGTCTGCGCCAGCAGGACCGCCACCTGCTCCAGGGTAAACCCCGCCCCCGCAAACAGTTCCCGCAGGGTTTCCAACGTGAATCCCCGGAAATACCAGCGGGGCGGCGCTTCGTCCTCCGGACGCACAAACACCGCCTCCTCCGGCGGTTCGATGGCAATGCGAATGCACTCCAGATTTCCCCAAGGTCCCGGGGCCGCCCGGGTCGCCCGGCCATCCGTCTCGGTCTTCGCGGAAACGCGGGCGGCTTCCACCCGGAGGAACAAATCCTTGGCCATCCAGGCCGCCGCCAGCAATCCCCACGGCGCGATCAGCAGCAACAACAACAGCACAAACACGCGGCGCGTGATGTGCAAATGCACCATCGGCCGCCCATGCGGCTGGACGGCTTGCATCATATTCGATGACTTTGTATCGAACGGCATCGTGTCCACCAATTCTAGTCCCTATATCCCGGCTGTAAATCCGACCAAACGGTCATTCCCAGCATGGCATAAAGAGTCTGACTTGTCGTGTAAGCTCAACCTGATTTCGTGTAGGAAAAACTCCTACAAACAAACCCTGGCCACGACGACCCGCGACAAACCTGCCGGGCCGCGCCGGGTGGGAACGCTTACTCCCAGGTGACGGTCGCGGGCTTGGCCAGACGCTGGTAATCGCGCTCGGCAAAACCCGCATCCTTCGCACCCGGATGAATAACATAGCTGAAACGATGGCCGGCGGTTTGACGCGGAGACGTGTGAAACCCGATGCTTCCCCAACCGCCCATGGTGTCCCAATACGCCACGCTCTCGACAGGCGTGAGCGCCACGCAGGAGTGCGCCCAGGTCGGTGCAAACACCGCATACCACTTCGGCCGGGCATTGCGGCCATAGACATTCTCCGCGTCCCCATGACCGTCCACCGTCGCCGTGTTGCCCCGATTGTCCGTGTAGGTGCAAACATCCAGGTAATGGGCCCGCGAATAGAGCCCCCCGGCGGGTTTGTTGACATCGATCTGGAGGTCGAAACGATTCGAATAGAACGTGTACTGTTTTTCGTAAACCACGCCGTCCTTCAACGCCTTGCGGACATGAATCACCGTGCGCACTGGTCCCTCACTCACCACATCGAGTTTCTCGACCTTGCCGTCCTCGCTGCCCCAACCGGTCTCCCGTGATGACAGGATCAGGCTCTTCATGAAGTTTTTGTCCGTCACGCCCTCGTGCCGCGCCGCGAGGAACGTCAGCGTCCCGTTTTCAAAACGCGCCTCGTAGCCGGGCGCGATCACCGTCTGCGATGCCGCGCGCCAGAAGGAGCCGCCGGGCGGCAGCGATGCCGGCACCGCAGACTTGTCCCGCCACAACACGACGAATGTCCGCGCCGAGTCCGCCGCCAGGCTGCCGCGCACCACGAAG
>CAZAAF010000106.1:0-10719 GCA_964482575.1 uncultured Verrucomicrobiota bacterium
GCGTTGGAGCAGCCCCACATGTTGTGCGGCAGGACGCGCGCGGGATCGTAGTCGCGGCCGGGCAGGTCGGAGACGTAACCGTAGCCGCCGGAGCCGATGCGGGTGTTGTCGCAGTCGAGCGCGAGGAGGTTCATCGCGACGAACTGGTCCAACTCGGTCATCCACGCGTCGGTCATGCGCTCGACGGCGGCGTTGACCAGGTCGGGCCGCTCGTACAGGTCGAGCATGGCTTCCTCGATGCCCCACCAGCGGATGAGCCAGTCCCACGGCGTGAACCAGATGTGCGTCTGGCCCGTTTTCCGGACCGGCAGGATGCCAGCATAGACGTCGTTCATCGCGGCCCAGCGGAACGCCGTGGCCCGCTCGTCGTGCGTGATGACCGGCATCTGGATTTTTTCCAGGTCGGGGAAATCGCGGATCTGGATGTGATAATGGCGCGAGACAACGTCGTTGGCCTCGTCGGTCTTGACGATGTCCACCTGTTCCATGATGCCGAAGTCGCTGCTGTGAATCGCCAGCGGGCAGGCGAGGAAGTCGTTGACGATCATGTCGCCGGGCAGGTGCCGCCACTGGTAGAGCGTGCGGCGCAACTCGGTCTCCTGCTCGCGCGCCCACGGATGCTCGCACTGGAGCGTCAGCTCGTCGCCGACATTCATCTCGTGCCAGCAGACCTCGTTGATCCAGACCATCGGCCGGACCGATTGAAGGTCGTTGAGTTTCCGCCAGAGCGCCGCCTTCTCGCGGTGCACCGGCAGCGCGGCGATGGCCGCCAGCTCGCCCGCCAGCCGGCGCAGGAGGTCCTTGTCCTTCGGGCCGAGGCGGATCTCCCCGGCCAGCGGCATCGGCGTGTAATGGCTCGGGTCGTGCAGCATGTCATTCCTTTCCGGTGACGCAGCGGGCCTCCGACGGCGCCACGAAGTCAAACGGCTTGCCGTTGAAATAACGCGCCAGGACGGAGATGCCGCGGTCGTTGCCCTTGAAGGCTTCGATTGGCTGACCCACAAAGTACGGGATGGGCGGGAACAGCGACCCGACCGTTGGCCGCGCAAAACCGTAAATCCCGTAGGCCGCCATCGCCGGGTCGGACAGGATCTCGCGCGACTTGTGTTTGTCGCCCCAGCCCGCGAGGCAGAGCATCTGCCGCGTGCCGGCGCCCAGCATCGGCGCGACTTCCTTCATGGCGGCGGGCGTGCCGGACTCGTCCATCATCCAGTCCATTTCCTTGAGCATCCGCGAGTGCGCGATGGCCGGGTCGCCGACCTTGTTGCATGAGAGCCAGATGATACAGGCGGGATTGGCGCGCTTGGCCGCATCGCGGATGCGCGCCCAGCAACGGTCAATCGCCTTGCGCTCGTACGCCAGCCGGTCGTCCGCGGTCAGCTTGGCTTCGCCCGGAAACGGTTTCGCCGTCAGTTGCTCGTAGAGTTTCTTCTCCGCCTCCAGCCATTGGCCCGCGGCCTCCTTTTTGCGGACGGCATCGGTCGGGCACCACACCCAGTCAATCATGAACCCGTCCATGCCGGTCTTGCGCACCGCGTCCCCGATGGAAGCGGCGAGATAATCGAGATACGCGTCGGTGAACGGGATGTGATACGCGCTGGGTGAACCGTAACTGAGATCGGGATACTGCCGGCCCCAGAGCGTGTTCGCGCCGATGCAGAAATAACCCATCACGAGCATCTTCCGGGCGTGGCCGAGCTTGACGACCTCGGGGAGGAAATCATGCACGAGGCCCGGCTGCGGCGGAACCACGCCGCCCTGGTACCAGGCGTACCCGTTGCACGAGACGGCGAAGGTTTGGATCGCGTTGACGCCGAGCTGCGCATACCACGCGACGTGCCGGGCCGGGTCGGCATCGGCCCACAGGCCCGGCTTCGCAAACCCGTTCGGCCCGCCCGGTCCCCAGTTGAAGTCCACGCAGAACGCCTTGAGCGCGCCGCGGCGGATCGCCTGCTGCCAGTCCGCCACGGACGGCGATTCTCCGGTGGCGGGCGTGAGCGTGACGGACTTCAGACCGATGACCTTCCACTTCGGCTCGGCCTTCGGTTTGACAGCGAGGGTGAACGTGCCGGGCTTGTCGAATTTCAACACGCCGAGCCGGTCGGTGCGATACGCCGCCCACGAACCGGTGGACACCGATTTGCCCGTGAGCTTCCGTCCGCCGGCCTCGACGGTGAACTCGCTGCCGGGCGCGGCGCAGGAGTAGGTGACCGCCACCGCATACGTGCCAGGCTTGTCCAGCTTGAGGGTCCACGAAACAAAATCCTTCGGGTTGGCCCAATAACCAATCTGGTCCTTGCCGCCGCCGTGCTCGTAGCGCGGTGTGTCGCCATGAGTCGCCGCTTCGTCGGCGGGCAGCACGAACCGGCCGCCGGCATCGGCTGAAATGTTGCTGGCGTAAACCACCGGCACCGGCTGGAGGTCGCCGGCTGAAATCTTGAACGCGCAGGCGAGGTCGCACGGTTTCTGCGCGGGCAGACGGATGACGAGGCCGTCGTCCGTCTGTTGCCAGTCGAGCCGGCCGCTGTGCCCCAGCAACGCGACGCCCTCCACCTTCCCGGCGGCGGAGGGGAGCGAGCGGATGACCAGCCGGTTGTCGTCGGGCCAGCCGAGCGCGATGGCGTAGAGCGCGCCGCCCTTGGTGGTGAACCGGATGTCGCGGGCGGTGTATCGGAGTTTGTCCTCGTTGAAGTGGGCGCCCTTGCGCACCCTGGACGGCCCTTCGCCGTACACCTTCCACGGGCGCGTGCCGTAGATCGCCTCGCCATTGACCGTCATCCACGCGGCCATCGCATCGAGGATCTTCAACTCATCCTCGTCGAGCGTGCCGTCGGGACGCGGCGGGAAATTCAGCAACAGGTTGCCGTTCTTGCTGACGATGTCGCAGAGCATGTGGATGACCGTGGCGGGCGTCTTGTACCCGTGGCGCGCCAGCACCTTCTCGTCGTAATACCAGCCGCCGACGCACGTGTCGGTCTGCCACGGATACGGGCTGATACCGTCCATCACGCCGCGTTCGAGGTCCTGCACCCAACGGCCTTCCGAGTCCTGCTTGCAGTTATAGACCGCCTCGTTCCGGCCGTCGTGCCGCCGCGCGTTCGTATTGTAATAGTGCGCCAGCAAATCGCGGCCGAAGTGGTCGGGATACGGCAGCGGACTGTCCGAGTAGAGCAGGTCGGGATGATAACGGTCCACCATGTCCTTGATGCGGTCGAACCACGCGCGCTGGACCGGCTCCGGCGCGTTCGGCAGATAGTAATGCCCGTCCGGCTTCTCGTTGCCGCTCCAGTAGAGGTCCGCGAACTTCGGGTCGGCGCCGTCGTAGGCCACGCCCGCGCTCGGGCCGTTGGTGTCCGAACCCTTCGCGGCGCTGTAGAACCACCAGCTCGCCGCGAGATGCTCCGTCATGCCGAACCGCAGCCCCTCCTTCGCCGCCGCCTGCTGCCACTCGCCGGCGATGTCGCGATGCGGCCCCATGTTCACCGAGTTCCACTTCTGGAATTTCGAGTTCCAGCAATCAAAGTTGTCGTGGTGCTCGGCGATCATGCAAAAATATTTCGCGCCGGCCTTCTTGTAGAGCGCCATCAGCTTCTCCGGCTCCCATTTCTCCGCCTTCCAGAGCGGGATGACGTCCTTGAAACCGAACTTCGACGGATGGCCGTAGTGCTCGACGTGGAACTTGTTCTGCGGATGGCCCTGCACATAGAGAAAGTGCGCATACCAGTCGCCCTGCATCGGCACCGACTCCGGTCCCCACACCGCCCAGATGCCGAGCTTGGCGTCGCGGAACCACTCCGGGCAGCGGTACTGGCGCAACGCGTCGTTCGTCGGCTCGAACGGTCCCGCCGCCGTCGTGCCCGGCGCGACCAGGCTTTGCGCCACGTCCGGGTGCGGCGCGCGGCTGCGGATCATGTCGCCCACCTGGCGCAACGTCTGCACATCCACCTCGCGCAACCGCCCGGCGTAATCGGGGCCGACGTCGAGCGAGAAGATGTTGCCGAACTTCACCGCGCCGAGATAGTCGCTGTACAATTTCGCCGCGGGCAGGCAGAGCGCATCGTGGATCGGCAGCGAGTAGAACCACATCGCGCCGCCCTGGTGCGGCGGCAGGATCGGATAGGTGAACTCGGCGAGCTGGTAGCTCTTGCTCGGCGCGTCCTTCATATACGGGCCGGCGCCGGTCTGGTCGCCGAGCGGGCCGGGCCGGCCCATTTCGCCGAGCCGGATATCGCAGCCCTCCTGCTCGCCGTGGTTGAAGCCGATGAAACAGCCGGGCTGGAGCGATTTGCAGAAGGCGATCGTCTCCGCGTGGCTGAGGCCGCCGTCGCCCACCGCGTGGTCGAACCAGATGTATTCGACCGGGCCGTATTGCGTGAGCAACTCCCGGAGCTGCGCCTTCTTCATCTCCGGGTTCCGGCCGACGCCCGCCTTCCAGCCCTTGCCGTCCACCGCGCCCGGCCACGTCCAGTCGCCCTCGGAGAAATAGAGCGCCAGCTTGATGCCGTGTTTGTCGCAGGACTTCTTCAGCTCCGCGAGCACGTCGCGGCCGAGCGGCGACTTCGTCACCTTCCGGTCCGTCGTCTTCGTGTCCCAGAGACAGAAGCCGTCGTGGTGTTTCGTCAGGAAGAGGATGTATCCCATGCCGGCCTCCTTCGCCGTGCGCGCCCACTGGTCGGTGTCGCAGCCGGTGGCCTTGAAGAAGGCCGCGTCCGTCACGCCCGGCGTCCATTCCCGGCCGGAGAACGTGCTGAACGACCAGCAGACGAACATGCCCCAGCGGAGATTCTTGAGTTCATCGGCGCGCGCCGGGGTGTTGGGGGAATCCACCGTGCGGCAACCCGCCGCCGCCAGAAGCGCCACCAGCATGAGGAGTCTTGAGTTCATGGCTTTCCTTTCCGAAACGGGTGTTTGGACGAACCCAGAACCTACCGCTCCCGCCCGCGGACCGTCTATATCCAATCCTCCCTATGATGTGTCTTTTTCAACAAACAAGGGCGGGGACCGGCACGCCTGTTGTAGCGCAGGTTTCCAACCTGCCGTAGCGCCGGCTTCCAGCCGGCCGGGGTCGTCCACCATGAAATACCGTATAATGTGCAGACATTCTGCGGATTGGAAATCCGCGATACAGCAGACTGGAAGTCTGCGCTACTGGGCCGGCAGCCGACTGGGTGCGGTGTTTGAACACACCATCAGTGTCTCTCATCGCGCAATTGCATTGACACGTCGGCCGCTGCGGATTTTGAATCCCCGCGATGTCCTTTTCTTCAAAACGACGCGTCAACACCGGCGCCTACACCACGCCGTTTTCCAACACGGGCGTCGAGTTCTTCCCGCTTGGCGTGCTGCCGGGGCATTCCGGCGTCGTGCTGCACGAGAGCGGCTGGCTGCGCCGCAACCGCGATTGGAACTTCCCGAACATGTTCAGCCCGTTCTGGCGGCTGATCTACGATTTCCGGCGCGGCCACACGATCGTCTTCCCCGACCGCGAAGTGCCGCTCGGCCCCGACCGGATCGTGCTGCTCCCGGACCATCATCGCTGCGACTTCTGCGAGACGCGGCCAACGCCGACGTTCTGGCTGCACTTCAGCCACCCGCGGCGGCCCGTGCCGCGCCAGCCGCTCCCCATCGAGCTGCCGCTCTCGCGCACCGAGATGGACCTGATCGGCGATCTCCGGGCGTTGTTTGAGGGAAACCGCCGCGGGGACAACCGCGAGCGGATTTTCCGGCTCAGCATCGCCCTGCTGCAGGTCGTGCTGGCCCGTCCGGAAATCCGGTGGTCGAAGGAGAAGCCGGAAAGCCTGCTGCAGGTGCAGCGGTTCATCGAGGAACATTACGCCGAGCCGCTCTACAATCCCCAACTGGCGCGGCTCGCGGGCATGTCCGCCACGCGGTTCGTCGGGGAATTCCGCCACGGCCAGGGCGTGACGCCGGCGCGATTCATCGCCCAGGTGCGCATCCGCGAGGCGTGCAATCTTCTGGCGAACACCGTGCTGAGCCTCGACGAGATCGCGGAGAAGACCGGCTTCCCCAACCGCGCCTATCTCTCCCGCGTCTTCAAGCGCGTCACCGGCGAATCCCCCGCCCACTTCCGCCGCGACCACGCGGTTTGAATTGGGAATGGGTGATGCCGATGCCACAGAGGTATCCGCAGACTGTTTGCCACATTCACTGTCGCCAAGTTCTTTTGGTGCTCTGCCCGGACTTCCGGCTATTTTATGAGTTTTCTCACCAGCGCTTTCTGATCAGGCGTCATAGTACTTTGTTCAATTTCGGCCAGTCCTTTACGGAAAATGTCTTTTTGTTGGACGGTCGGAGAGTATCCAACGATTTCCATACGCCTAGCCACTTCGAGAAGATTGTTCAGAGTTGATAACGGGGAGAACATCTGAAGCACATTGCTGAAATGTTTTTCCAGTGCGCTGAGTGCCAGTGGCTCTTTCTTCATGCCCATGTTTGTGACAATCTCGTACGGAGATGTAGTTTCTTTTGTTGCTTCAGCCAGCAGATGATTAAACACCTCGAGTCTGGTCTTCTCATCAAGTGCATTTGTGTAGTTTTTCGACCATGCCGCAAACACTGTTTCAGCAGTCGACACAGCAATGTGGATGAACGCTCGACGCCGACGCGGGAAACTCCTTATTACCGTGTCGCACAGTTTTTCGGAACGACATCCCGCGCGGTCTATGAACTGATCGAAATGTTGTTCAATAAACTCAACGTGATTCCGCAAAGCCTCGACAACAGAGTCTTCATGTCCAATTGTTAAAAACTCCGGGACAAATCGGTCCATTAGTTGCAGGACAATATCTGGACGGATGCCTAACTCATTAGGTGCCGTTAACTTGATGAGCGCTGCTAGCACAAAATAACTGCCCTTGTCTTTTCTTGTAGTTTCAAAACCCGCTATTTGTTGGTCAAGCAGGGTCATGAAATCCTCGGGCCGCTGAAGCGGGTATGCATTCGACGACAGATCGTCAATTAAAGCGCGATATCCCTCGCAATCGGTTTCGTCCCAAGGCCGTGGAGGATTCGTTTGTTTGCTAGCGAGCAACGCGCGAATAAGCTGACCAAGCTCGTGGCCGTTCTCCTGCGTAGCAGTAAACAGCCCCCGCCCATAATCCAGCAAACGCTTAACATTTAGACCAGGCTGACTGTTTTGCCACAGTGAAATGGCTGCGATAAAGACCGCGCGTGACGTATGTGGCCTGTAGTTCAAAGCCGCAATCACTAATTGCTGATCAGACGCAGCATAAGAAGACAGCACCTTGATGACGGCATTTGTAACATCGTTGAACTGGCGTCCATCAGCCATCGCCAATTGGGCCAAAGAAGAAACGAAGCTGTTAGACGCTGTTGGCTTACCATCACCAGCGGCTTTTGACATTAAGCGCGCCAAGCTCGACCGCCTGTTCTTGAACACTTTCTCATATACAATATCCGCTGACAACCCATCCCAACCGGGAGTCATCTCCTCAACAAGGCTGCAAACATCGTTGGCTACTCGCGCTGGCAGTTCCGAGAAGATGTTTTGGCCTAGTGATTGAATAAGTACTGCGGCAACATTCATTCTGCTACTAGCGTCCTTGCGTTCATCCCATAGGTAAGTTATAACCTCTCGGTGGTCTTTAAATATAGCAGCAAGGCGAGTTGAAAACTGGTTGAAATCAAGAGCAATTGCAGCTTCATACAATTCTCTGAATCCCGGGATGAGCTCATGAACTCGTGGATTCCTCATATACAGGAAAATGTACCAAGCTTCCGGCTGAATGTCCTTGGCGATAGGTTGGACAGCGGCCAAGAAGGCATGCATTCGTTTTCGTTCTTCAGACGAGTGTGAAGACCCGGCGTGGCATGCCGCTCGCAGGGCTTCTGTTGAAGTCGGTAAGTCGACTGCAGAGAACTCGGACTCCAGTACGACAAATACTGCGAACCAGTCTGGGTGCTCCTCAACTACGTGCCGTGCAGTCTGAAGTGAATAGCAGAGATGAAGACGGCTGAGATAGTAATTGATTAGGTATTTCGGTTTGCGAGGAGTTTGTCCGACCGCGGTTGCAATCACAAAGGCAACCCTGTCAAGAAGGTCATGCGAGAATGTTAAGCCGGCACACGTCAACAAGTCCCGCACATATGAGACCGAATCCTGTGACTGAAGCATAGGGATTCGAAGTCCGACATTGAAAAATTTGCGAAGGAATTCCCTGCCATCTTCAACCGCAGACTCGTGAGCAAAACGCGCTGATAGCGCTTCATCATCGCACGGCACAAGAAACACAACGTCATTCGCTTGCCAGGGGCCATCATCGGAACCTTCTACAATGAAGGTCTTAATGGTTCGGATTATTTTCATCGCATCTTCAGCTGGCACTCTGTCAAGATTATCCACTGCAATACACACAAGTGGAGTTTGTGCCATCCGGAGGATTTTATTAAAGTATATCTCGCGAAACCACGCGGGATCGTCGAGCGTGATTTCCTGCCAGGATGAGGTTGTGCGAATCTCATGCCTTGGCAAAATCCACTGAAAAAACACGGCGGCCAGAATGGCGAAAGCGAGTTGAGCGAAAGCGCCGGCTGGGAAAGTTTTGTCATCCAACCACCGATAGGTCATGAAAATGGCAAGTCCAGCGATGATAGCGATAAAACACCAGAACACGGCAGTCGCTATTTTATCGGGATGCCAGTTGTGTGTTTGATCGGTCTTTCGCGACGATATTTCTTTTACGACTTGTTCGGCCTCTGTTTTTGGCAAAAGCGATCGTGCCAAGCTTTTCACAAACTGCCGAAGAAAATTGTCTTTGTCTTTGCGCCAAGCATCTACAATTACTAGCCGAAATTGTCCTTCACTCTTCAGTTTGAGCATTTTGAGAACGGAACTCTTTCCACTCCCCCAAGATCCAAAGAGTCCGATAACGAAGGGTTTAGCGAGATCTGAACATATAATGTCCCGTAAGGTGTCTGCTACAGCTTCATGAGTTCCTCCGATGCTATCTATTTCGGTGGGCTGATCGGATAGCAACTTGATCTCCTGCTCATGGTTTTCATTTCCGAACAGTTTCATGAACAATTTCATATCCCGACCTCCGAGGTGGCTGTGAAAAAGGACCAGACAGCAGTAAAATAGGTACGACAATTATCGGTGACTGTGTCGGTGCCAAAATACCGGTGACTCCTATCCCAAGCTGACCTGCCTTGGTCTTTCTCCAGCGGGAGTTCTACAAGAAGCAAAGCGTGAAGGCAAGGATGGAGAAGAAGCTGTCAGTGTTCAGTCGATTTGCGTACCTGTCAGCCAACTCAAGCACATTGGAAAGAAGGACAGGCGAGACACTTGTCCAACGATTTCGGCGGTCCGAGAACTCCACAACAGCGCTTCAGCGTCCTTCCCATCTACTACCGGTTAACGCGATTCTGCAGCCGCCCTACCCGGTTAGCGTCAGCCGTCGCGATACTTGTGGCCCAAGCACCAGGGCGCCGTGGTTTATTACCTGTTCTTTGCTTCGCCAAACCGCACGGGTGCGGATATAGTTGAGGATATTTACGGGAAATATCGCAACAAAGGTGTCAAGTAATGGCCAGTAATTCATCCATCGAGTGGACGGAATCCACATGGAATCCGCTGACCGGCTGCACCAAGATCAGCCCCGGGTGCAAGCACTGTTATGCGGAGCGGATGGCCATGCGCCTCCAGGCGATGGGCCAGCCCAATTACATCCAGGGATTCAAGCTCGCGGCGCACGAGGAGGCCCTGGGACTGCCATTGAAATGGAAAAAGCCGCAGACGATTTTCGTCAACTCAATGAGCGACCTGTTTCATGAGGATGTTCCGGTCGCATTCATCAAAAAGGTGTTCGCCGTCATGCGGCTGGCGCACTGGCATCGGTTCCAGATTCTTACCAAGCGTTCCGCCCGCTTGCTCGACCTCAGCCCCGGCCTCGCGTGGGCTGGCAACATCTGGATGGGTGTCAGTGTCGAGACCAGCGACTACACCTTCCGGATGGATGACCTCCGGCGCACCGGCGCGGCGATCAAGTTCCTGTCCCTCGAACCGCTCCTCGGCCCGCTGCCGAAATTGAACCTGCGCGGGATTGACTGGGTCATCGTTGGCGGCGAATCAGGTCCCGGAGCGCGTCCGATGCAACCGGATTGGGTGACCGGTATTCGCGACCAATGTTTCAAGGCGCGCGTTCCCTTTTTCTTCAAGCAGTGGGGCGGGGTGCACAAGAAGAAGGCCGGACGATCGCTCGAAGGTCGCACCTGGGACCAGATGCCACGCCTGGAAAAGAGAAGCCTTGAGCCGGTGCACGCCTGAGCTTGGGCGCCACCCGGCACAAGACGCACACCCCGCCATCTCTACTGCCCGGGCTTGATCTGGACGAGGTCGCTGGACACCGTGACGGGACGCGCGTCGGAGGCGACGGCGAACCAGGCGGCGCCCGACGCGGCTTCGGCGGGGAGCTTCGCCTCGTAAACGTCGCCGGCGGTTTTCGCGGCCGGCAATGCGACCCACGTGCGCTTCATCCAGTTCGTCGTCGCCGCGCTCCACCAGACTTCCGCGTTCGTGATGGGTTGCGGCGCGACGACGCCGAACCGCGCGGTCAACGGATCGGCGCCGGCCATCACGCGGACCTTCGGCAACGGCTGGCCGAGGCCGCGAAGATGGTAGTCGAAATAGGGGACCTCCATCGCCAGCCAGTTGGCCCTGCTGCCTGACGGCGTCGGGAA
>CAZAAF010000107.1:0-3242 GCA_964482575.1 uncultured Verrucomicrobiota bacterium
GTCTTGAAACACTCCACAGCCCGTGCAAACAATTCCCCGGCTTTGATGTAGTCCTGGCGACCCAGGGCCGCCTCGCCTTCCTTCTCGCAGTTCAACCCGGTCACGAAGGACTCCGGCCGCGCGCTGGTGGTGAATCCGCCCACGGCGTTCAGACGTTCGGTATCGGCTTCCCGCTTCTTGCCGTAGGCGGCGCGGGAGGCGTCGTTATTGCTGGCGGCCATGGCTTCGGACTGCGCGGTCTTGTAGATGCCGGCGGCACGGTCAAAAAGATCCTTGGCTTTGTCGTAGGTCTCCTTGGCCAGCGCCTCCTCGGCCTCTTTCTCGACACCGACAGCCTTCGCGTATGATTCCGGACGCGCATCGGTCTTGAACGCGGCGTTGGCCGCCGCCTTGGCGGCTTCCGTCTCCTTCTTGGCCGTGAGGGCGGGCCGGGCCTGCTCGGCGCGCATGAACTTCTCCGCTTCGGACTGGGCCGTCTTGTAGCCCGCGATGGCGCGGGTGAAGAGATCCTTCGCCTTGGCGAAATCCTCCCTGGCCAGAGAGTCCTCGGCTTCCCTTTCAGCCTTTTCGGCCGCGGTGAAGGACTCCGGTCGTGCGTCGATTCGGAACGCCTCGTTGGCGGCGTTATGTGCCGCTGCCACGCGGCTCTTTTCGGCGAGCGCGCCATCGCGCTTCGACTGCATCTCCGACTCCATGGCCGCCGCCTGCCGGTAGCATTTGCGCGCCTCCGCGAAGGCGGTCACCGCCTTGACGTAGTTGGTGGTTTCCATGGCGCTCGCGCCGTCTTTTTCGAAACTCTCCGCCCGGCGCATGACGTCGGCGAGATAGAGGGAGCCGGTGGACTTGATCTGGCTGCGGGCGTCCGCCATCTGGCTGCGCGCCTTCTGGGCGTTCTCGGGCGAAGGCGGCAGTTTGGTGTTCGTGCCGCCTCCGCCGTCGCCGCCGCAACCGGTGGCCAGCAGGCCGGCTAGCAACAGGCTGGTGGCGCCGGCAAGGCTCCTCAGGAACAACCCCGGGCGCTGCGTGTCATGCGCCGCAGGCGCCGCTGGCGGATGAATCCGGGGGAAAACGGAGTGGGATGTCATGGAAACAGTGGAGAGGGCGGCCTCGTGGTGGCGGACTTTTATCTCAGGCATGACATGGATACTCATTCAATCATTACAGCTTTTGTAATGATGGTCGTTGGATGGCGGCCCGACCATCCGGTTGCCTCCGGGACCTACATGGCCCCGAACCCTTTTGCGTTGGGGAGCCGTTCCCTCCAGCGCGCCGTGAGAGAACCAAAAAAAGCGATGAGGGTCAAGCAAACCCGTCACGCCGCGTGGCGTTTGAGACCCTTGCGTGCGTGGCGGCCCGTCTCCGGTCGTTGCGGCTGCGCCAACGTCCGTTCACCCTTACGGCAGGAACGTCTTCTTCTTCAGCTTGTCCGGGAGATAGTTTTCCAGGACGTAGTTCAGGCCGTGTTTGGCAAAGGCCTGTTGCTCGATGCGGACGCCCATCTTCAGCATCTGTTCGATGGCCTTCTGCCATTCCGGGTAATGCTTGATGAACGGGTCGTTCTTGAGCGCATCCTGCGCGCGCTTGATGTCCACGTCCTCCAGCGGATGCGTGGCATCCTCCAGGTCGTAGTCGATGATGTCCTGCGGCGTCACGCCGAGGTAATGTGCCTGCGGGACGCAGAAGAACTTGTTGATGTGCGCGGACTGGCCGGAGCCGACCTTGAGCGTGCGGTAGATGTTGCCGTAGCCGTAAGGGTCGCCGTCGGTGAAGGCCAGCACCGGCAGGCCCTGGTCGTCGGCGAGCCGCCGGATGAACCGCCGGCAGGCGCGCGTGGGCACGCCGCTCATCGAGATGAGGACGCAATGCGCCGTTTCGTAGTACCGGTGGTGCACGAGACGCTGGAAGAGCGAACTGGTCTCGACGGCGAGGATGAACTTCGCCTTCGTCTCGAACTTCAGGTGTTCCACCTGGCTCGGGATGCTCCACGCCCCGGTGCCGAGCTTGGCGCAGTTGATGCGGATCTCCTCGTGCGTGGCCGGGTCGCGGTCGATCACCATCAGCGGACCGGTGACCTCGCCGCCGCGTTCCTCGGGGATGTAGCCGAGCTGCTCGCGGTTGACGCCGAGCATCGCCTCCATGTCGTCGAGGAGCGAATCGCTCTCCGGCTGCTCGTCGAAGCGGCACTCGCCCCAGCTCTTGGCGTTGTAATAGACCTCGCGTTTGCCGGCGATGTCGTCCTTCAGCAGGAGGTCGTGCTTCGTCGTGGCCAGAAGGCGCACTCGCTGGGCGAAGGTCTTGACGGTGTTGTACGTCAGCGTGCGCGTCGCCTCCTTGCCGATCATCTCGAAGTACCCCTTCTTCGGGTCGTACTTGACGTTGGAGAGCGAGCGGATCGGGAAACGCATCTCCGGCTTCCGGGCCTTGCGGATGATGTCGGTGTGGACTTCCACCGCCACCTCGTCAATGCGCCGGGCGGCATCCTTCTTGGAGATGACGCGCGGCGCGGCCCCGGCGGCGGGCTGGATATCGCCCGGTTGGGTTTTCTTCATTGCCAGTGTGTTTCAGAGACTTATCGGGTGAGAAAATTCTCGAATTCCCCGCCGAGCAGCAGCTTCACGTCGCGCTCGATCTCGGCGCTGGTGAGTTTCCAGCCGGCGTTGAGCAGGTCGCCGTACTTGTCGGTGAGCACGCCCGTCAGGATCTTGCGGAAATGGTCCCACTTGTAGATAAGCTGGTCGAGGATGCGGCAGTCGGAGTGCTGCGGCGTCACGCTCAGGCCGAGCATCTCGAGGCGCATCCGCGTCATCTCCTCGATGAGGCTGGGGTTGTTCAGGAACCACCAGCAGCCGAAGACGTGGAGGTTGCGGAACTTCCGCGCCGTGACGCAGAGCGAATGCTGGTTCTCGCGCGAGAGCATCGTCACGAGGAACTTGTTCTCCGGGTACTTCGCGCAGAGGTTCGCGACGGCCTCGACGGACGATGCCTTGACCACGCCGTCGCCGGCCAGTCGCAGCGCCGGGTTCACCTGGCGCGTCACGCCGATCATCAGCGCGAACGGGATGCCGTGCTCGCGGCAGTGCGGCACGATGCAGCGCTCGATGAGCTGGCTGCACGTGGAATTGTCCGGGAACGCGAAATCCGGCGTCAGCGACACGGCGCAATAGAGCGGGTTCATGCGCTTCGTCCAGTCGGCGAGGAAACGGCGCACCTCGCTGGCTGTCTTGTCGTTGATCTCCACCTGC
>CAZAAF010000107.1:3252-3961 GCA_964482575.1 uncultured Verrucomicrobiota bacterium
CGCAGCTTCGGGGCGTTCGTCTGCCAGCCCATGAGAATTTCATCAATGCGCAGCGCCGCCTGGAACCGCTCGTCGCGCGCGAACGTCTTCTGCCACACCGGCCGCTCCAGCCCGTCGAACGGGTTGTTGGTCATGACGGCGCGACGACAGCGGGCCGTGTCGAACACGCGGGTGACGAACCGCTCGGGCGTCCAGCGCTTCAGTTCCTTGCGGATGGCGCCGAGGTCGCGCTTTTTCACGTCGAAGCCGAGCGCGTTCAGGCAGGTGATGACGCCGCGGCATGCCTCGGAGAGGGGCGTCCTTTCGATGAAGAGCCGCTGCCAGACCAGGTCGGCCTGCTGCGTCTTGGGCATCTTCCAGAAATCCTCGTAGGACGTCGGGTCGGCGCGCAGCACCTCGGCGACGAGATAATGATAGGTCAGCAGTTCATCCACGCCCCAGAGCAGCAGCGACCCGAATACCGGGTCGTACAGGTGCGTGTGGATGTCGTAAACCGGCGTCGATTCGACGATCCGGCGGAGGGTGGAGGGCAGGGTTGCCTTGGTGATGAGGGTGGATTTTTTCATGGGGGTCTCCAGTCGCGGTTTACGTCTGCAGATGCGTGCGTTCGAGCATCGTCTTGAGTTTGGTGATGATCTTCTGTTCGTCCTTGTCGTCCAGGCTCAGGATTTGCTTCAGGCCGAGCGCGAGGTGCGGCAGGTAAAGCTGG
>CAZAAF010000107.1:3971-9865 GCA_964482575.1 uncultured Verrucomicrobiota bacterium
TGCGCTGTGCCTCGAGGTCGCGCCGCCGGCGGCTGAGATAGACCGAAAGCCGCCGGCCCAGTTCCTGCAGGCCGAGCGTGATTTCGCGGAGGATTTCGTCGTAGCTGGCGATGGCTTCCTTGCTCTCGCTGGTGAACGGCACCCAGACGCTGGCCATGTGGACGAACAGCGTCACCGGTCCCATCGGGAGCTGGCCGCGGGGCTGGCTCAGGCCGTAGTTCTTCCAGTCCACGCCGCCGACGGCCTTGGAGATGGAGCATGCGCCCTGCTGGTAGAGCAACGGCACGCGGTTGGCAAAACGGAGCAGCCGGATCGGTTCCTCGGCGCTGCCGCCTTCCCCGCTTCGATCCCCGCCCGACGCTGCGCGCTCCCCGCCTTTGGGCTGGCCGGGGGTGGTGTAGGCGATGCCCAGCTCGATTTGGAACGGGTTGCCGCGATAGACCGACGGCGAACGCGTCACGGCGTCGTAGTAGCTGGCCTGCACTTCCTTCTTCAGGCCCGCGAGGATCTGCTCCTCGCCGATGGGCGAGATGCAGTCCAGCGGCGGATTCATCAGCTTGGTCTCGCCGATGGCCTTGTACAGGTTCTCGCTCTCGCGGAACGCGACGTTGCTGGGCCGCGATTTGGGTTCCAGACCGGCGCGCTGGCAGATCTCCACCGCCACGCGGTCGCTGACGCGGCTGAACTCGCTGTGCAGGAACGACCGCACGTTGCGCGCGTGGGTGTTCTTGAGCATCTGCATGAGCATGCCCAGCTCGATGCCGTGCGGGTGCGGCTTGATTTCCTGCGGCTGGAAGGGGAGCAGTTTGGTGCCGCGCTCGAAAACGATCCAGTCCGGCTCCGGATTTTTGATTTCCGGTTTCAAATTTGAAACCTCCGCCGCGGGCTGCGCCACGGCGGCAGGCGCGTTCTTGTCCTCTTTCGGCAGCAGCCAGAGCCGGTAGCGGAACGTGACGTGCGGGTTGGCGATGGCGCAGGCCTGGATGTATTCGTCCACGCTCTGCCGGCCGCGCTGGTAGGTTGCCTCCAGCTCGATCTCGACGCGCGTGCCGTGGGCCTGGTCCCAGGCCACCTCGTCGTCCTTGACGATGTGCGGCTCGTTCTTGCGCGTGTCGATCTGCAGCTCGTAATAATGCGCCTTCTTCTTCGGGCCGATCTTCGAGGTGATCTTGGTCGAGACGCCGGTGGTGAGCTGGCCGTACATGCCGGCGGCGGAGATGCCGATGCCCTGCTGGCCGCGGCTCATGCGCAACCGGTGGAACTTCGACCCGTAGAGCAGCTTCGCGAACACCTTCGGAATCTGTGCCTTCACGATGCCTGGGCCGTTGTCGGTGATGATCACGCGATACCGGTTCTCGGCGGTCTGGATCAACTCGACGCTGACCTCCGGCAGGATGCCGGCCTCTTCGCACGCATCGAGCGAGTTGTCCACCGCCTCCTTCACCGTCGTCAGCAGCGCCTTGCGGGCGTTGTCGAAGCCGAGCAGGTGGCGGTTCTTGAGGAAGAATTCGGAGACGGAAATCTCGCGCTGCTTCTTGGCCATCACCTCGGCGGCGTTCTTCGGCTCCTCCGCGGCGGGCGCGGCCTCGGGGGCGGCGGTTTCTGCCGCGGCGGTCTCGGGCCGCCGTTTCTCCTCCTCCTTGCCCTTCCGGCGGTCGGGGATCGCCGTGGCGGGTTTGGTGGCTGCGGCCTTGGGTTTTTCTTCGCGGACCTTTTTGCCGGCTGATGTTGGCTTGTCCGCCTTCTTGCTTTGCTTGTGAGCAGTTCGACTCATGATTCAAAAAGTGATATTACCACAAACAGTGGTTCCTTTATGCCAAGCCGGCCGCGGCATGACAATCTTTTGCTCGCGAAAAGAAGCGCGGTCTTTTCACAAGCTACAATGCAGAGGTTGCGCGTTCGCTGTGGACACGCCACGCAGCAGGTTCTAATCTTCCCTGAGTTGTCATGAGCATGCGCGCCAGGAGAATTTTCCTTCTCGGAGTCCTCGTCGTCGGCCCCATCACCATGACTGGCAGTTCTCCCGATTTTCCCGAGAAGTGGGAGGCAGTCGTGGACCTTTGTCACGCCATCCCCACACGCGGACTGAATCTTGCACAGAATGACGGGGAATCCATACGCCGCGAGCTGCTGGATCCGGATTTGTTGCGGCTCGTGGCCAAGTTCGGAGGTCTCTCCGCCACGGATATCGCCACCATTCGGATTCTTCCGGCCAAAGACGGTGACAGCGTCTGGCTGGTTCGGTTGGGGAAATCCACCAAGGCTTTCGATGTTCTGCAGAAACTGCTGACTGCCTACGGTCAGGCCCGGAGGGACGGGCATACCAGCGCCTTTCTCCGGGTGGCTCTGGCCAATCGGGTGGACCCTTCGGCGGTTTCGGATTCCGACCTGCGGGTGTTTGCGGCGAACCGGCCCATGATTCCGCTTTCCTGGTTGGTCAAAGCCGAGACCGGCACGGTGGTGTGTGAGACAGGACAAGTGAGCCAGCAGACCCCGGCCGGGATGGTTGAGAACGGGAAAAGACAAGAGGGTAAAGCTGGTGGAATTCCAAAAAAGAACGAATTGTGCCGATGGGTTCTTTTCACCGTCGTGGACGGTGAGGTCGCATGGCGATACAACATGCAATACAAAGCCAACGG
Organism: uncultured Verrucomicrobiota bacterium; assembly: GCA_964482575.1. Classification (GTDB taxonomy): domain Bacteria; phylum Verrucomicrobiota; class Verrucomicrobiia; order CAIQCK01; family CAIQCK01; genus CAIQCK01. The sequence goes on from CAZAAF010000107.1 coordinate 6,611, forward strand.
CTCGCTCGACTCCATTTACGAAGACAAGTGTGATGCAAAGGAACTCGATGATCGATACCAGGCGGCAATCAAGGAAGTTGATCAACAGGTGGAATTGGAAATGAAGAAAGAGGGAAAATCGGGACAACTAGGGGCGTGTCACACATTTTGGCAACTCAAGAAGGAAAGGTTGAAGGCAAAGGGGATTGAATGGCGTTCGCCAGCCGATTTGAGTCCTTTTGTGATTTTTGATTAACTCCGCCGTCATCGTGGGCAAAGTATTTCGGCAGGAGTTGTCTGGCTGGAAACGCGTGCCTCGAATTACGGGTTTACTATCCGCTGGCGGGCGGATAAGAAAATTCTATCATGAACGCCCACTGGCTGGTTGTCCTGACGGTTTTGTTGTCCACCCTTCACGCGTCTCTGGCGCTGGAGACCGAGACGCTTTTCGATGGTGCCGATCCCCGCGCCTGGAGCACCGGGCGCGACGAGGCGCGGTTGAAGAGGGAATTGTCACTGAGCGAGCTGGCGACGGCGAAGAGTCCGGCCGCGCTGCAGTGGCGGTTCGTGTCGCGCGGCATTGGCTTCAACGACATTTTCCTCGCGAAGCCCATCGAGCGGCGCTTCGACAGCCTCCGGGTGCGGATCAAGAACGAGGGCGCGCCGTTCGAGCTGGCTGTGAAGGTGCGCGATGCCGGCGGTGCGGAATGGACCGCGTCGAAAATCCCCGTGGCCCAGGGCGGTGACTGGCAGTGGGTCGAGTTCCCGCGAGACCAGTGGCATGTGGCCTCGTGGTCGAAGGACGCGAACGGTCAATTGGATTTCCCGCTGACGCACTTCGCGTTGATCGCCTTCGGCGTGCGGTCGGGGGTCGAATACCATTTGAACGTGCAGCGCGTCGAGGTGGTCCGTCCCGACCGGCCGGTGGCGACGGTCCACGAGTTCGACCTGCCGGCCAGCCTGCGCGCGGGCGAGTCGTGCACCGTGCGGCTGGATTTCAGTTTGGACAAACCGTGCCAGGACAAGGATGCCTTTCTCGTGGTCCGGCGGGGCGATGCGGAGGCGTTTCGCGTGCCGCTGGCGTTGACGTCACCGCTCACCGCGATGACGCCCGGCCAGCGGGTGCGGTTCGATTCCCTGGAACTGCGCGTGCCGGAGTATGCGTTTGGCGGGAAGATGTCGGTGGAGTTGCAGTTGGCCGAGGCGCGTGTCCGGCGGGAAGGAAAGACGGCGGACGGGGCGGCGTGCGCCCTGACGATCCAGCCACGCCATCCCGGCCCGACCGTCGCGCAGGTCAAGGCCCACAACGGCGTGCCGACCCTGTTCATCAACGGCGCGCCGCACGGCGGCATGGTCTGGGCCACCTACCGTCCGACATCCGAGGTGTTCGGCGATTTCACCAGGGCGGGACTGAACCTGTTCACGTTCTGCGGCACGCCCACCGAGGGCGGCTACAATCTCTCCAAGACTGTCTGGGTGGCGCCCGGGCAGTTTGATTATTCCGAATTTGACGCGCGGGTGATGATGCTCCTGCAGGCCAACCCGAACGCGTATTTCTTCCCGCGGTTGTACCTGCACGCGCCCAAGTGGTGGACCGCGGCACATCCCCGGGACGTCGTGCTCATGGACCCCGGCGATGGTCATCCGGTGCCGTTCATCCACAGCGGCGGCAAGCCCGCGCCGAGCTGGGCATCGGGGACGTGGCGGCACGATACCGCGGCGGCCTTGAAGCGGTTCATCGCGCACGTGGAATCCTCGCCCTATGCGGACCGCGTGGTCGGTTATCACCTCGTGTCCGGCACGACGGAGGAGTGGATGATGTGGGGTGGCAACGAAAACCAGTGGGTGGACTACTCGCCGGTGAACGTCGCGCGATTCCAGCAATGGTTGAAGGCGAAATACGGCACCGACGCGCGCCTCCGCGCCGCGTGGGCCGACCCGGCCGTCACCCTGGCCACGGCGGCGATCCCGGCCAAGGCGCAACGGCAGAAGACCGAATGCGGTTCGCTGCGCGACCCGGCGAAGGAGCAGGCCGTCATTGACTACTATCTTTATAATGCCGACCTGGTGGCGGACACCATCGGCTGCTTTACCAGGACGGTGAAGGAGGCCACGGGTCGGCGGAAGATCACCGGCGTGTTTTACGGCTACCTTCTCCAGCTCTGCGGCGAGCATCGCCAGCAAAACGCCGGTCACCTCGCGCTGGAAAAGGTCCTCGCCTCGCCGGACCTGGACTTCGTTTGCAGCCCGACCAGCTACGCGTTCCGCCAGTTGGGCGGGGAGGGCACGAGCCATTTCATGTCGCTGGCCGGCAGCGTGCGGCTCCACGGCAAATTGTGGTTCGATGAGAATGACATCCGCACGTCGCTCGCACCGGGACGCCTGGGGGAATGGGGCCGGCCCGCCAACGTGGCCGGGGACATCCTCCAGCAGGACAAGGAGCTGGCCAACTGCATCGTCAACGGCACGGCGCAGTGGTGGTTCGATGTTGGCAGCAACAAATACAACGATCCCGCGCTGATGGGCCGGATTGGCGAACTGGCGGGGAAGGCCCGCGAGGCGCTGGCACTGGATCGCACGGCTGTGGACGAAGTGGCGTTCGTCGTGGATGAAAAGAGCCTGTGCAATATGCGCGTGGCCGATCCGCTGGGACACCGGCTCCTGCTGGGGCAGGTGCCGGCGCTGCATCGCATCGGCGCGCCGGTCGGGGATTATCTGGTGACCGACCTGAACCGCCTGGGCGACCGGAAGCTCTTCATCTTCCCCACCAGCTTCGCCCCCACGGCGGCCGACCGCAAAGCCATCGATGCGCTCAAGCGCGACCATCATGTGCTGGTGTTTCTGTGGACACCGGGCGTTTACCGCGACGGGAAACTCGACGAAGCGGGCATGGCGGACCTGACGGGCATCCAACTGCGTCTGTCGCACGACCCGATGCCATTGCGCGTGACGCTCAAGCCCGGCCATCCGCTCACCGAGGGTCTCGGCGGCGAGGTGTACGGTTCGACTCACAAGACCGCCCCGGTTTGTTATGCGGAGGACCCCGGCGCGAAAGTGATCGGGACCCTGGCCGATGGCCGGGCGGGGCTGGTGGTGAAGGAGCATGGCGATTGGACGGCCGTCTATTCGTCCGCGCCGTTGCTGCCGGCCGCGTTGCTGCGGAACCTAGCGAAGCAGGCCGGAGTCCATCTCTATATAGGGAGCGAGGACGTGGTCTGGGCCTCGCGCCAGTTGCTGGCGGTCAGCGTCAAGGAGCCCGGCGCCCGGAAAATCGCG
>CAZAAF010000107.1:9875-10697 GCA_964482575.1 uncultured Verrucomicrobiota bacterium
GCTGCCGCACAAGGCCAATGTGCGCGATTTCTACCGCGGAACGAAGATCGGGGATGGCGTGGAGTCCTTCGGTGCGGACTTCGAAGACCATGCCACACGGGTGTTTGTCATCGAATAGGGCGGAGCCCGGCTGTTTCGCCCCTATCCCGCATCTTGCGCTGGGAGAGTGGTTTCGGATAAATTAAGGGCCGTGAACGATCTGGGTAAGATGTTGGTATTGGCGGGTTTGGCCATGGCGGCTGTCGGCGCGCTGCTGTGGCTGGGGCCCAAAATGCCCTGGTTGGGACGGTTGCCGGGAGATATCGCGGTTGAGCGGCCCCATTTCCGATTTTACTTTCCGCTCACCACCTGCATCATAGCGAGTCTGCTGCTGACAGGGCTGGCCTGGTTGTTACGCCGGCACTGAGCAGCAGCGGATAACGGTCCACCATGGCAACTCTTGGCATCCGCCGTCCGCGCAACGTGAACTGGTTGCGTGCGTCGGCCATTCTGTACGGCGACTTGGGCACGAGCAAGGCCTACGTCGTCGGCATTGCCTTTGCCCTGGCGGGCTATGCCAGTTTCGGGCCGGTGCTGGCGGTGTGCGCGTTGACCTTGGTGGTGGGGTTCAATTACAGCCGTGTTTGCAAGTACTATCCCGACGGCGGTGGCGTCTATTCCAGCGCGAAGGCGCATTCGAAGTGGCTGGCGCTGGTCGGCGCGTTGCTGCTGTGCGCGGACTACATCGTGACCGCGTCGCTGAGCTGCCTGGATGCATTCCATTACCTCGGCGGTTGGACGCACTCCTGGACGATTTTCGTGGGGTTGATGCTGACGCTCTCG
>CAZAAF010000108.1:0-3657 GCA_964482575.1 uncultured Verrucomicrobiota bacterium
ACGGGTGATCCAAATCCAGCAATGTCGCCACGCTCGCGTTGCCCGGCACGCGTTCGCCGACGCGGAACGGCAGCACATCCACGCGGCAGGCGCGCGGCGCGATGAGCGAAAGCTGGCTGTGCCGCACCTCCACCTCGCGCACCTTGGCACAGGCGGCCTCGTAGGTCGCGCGCTGGGCGCGGATGTCCTCGCCGCGCGGACCGGTCTCGAACAGCCGGAGATTTTCCGACGCCTTGCGCTTGTCGGCCTCGGCGGCCTCGAGCGTGGTTCTCGCGGAATCATACACCGCCTGCGATTCCGCCCGCGGCATCAATGCCTTGGCGCGCTGGAACTCGATGGCGGCGATTTCGACGCGCGCGGAGGCCGCCTGATAGCTGGCGCGCGCCTGCCCGATTTCTTCCGAGCGATATCCCGTTTCCAGTTCGCTGAGCTTTTCCTTCGCCGCGTCACGTTGGTAGCGGAGCGTGGCGATGTCCTCCTTCAGCCGCGTGTCATCGAGCCGGGCCACGACCGTGCCGGCCTTGACGGTGTCCCCTTCCTTCACCGGCAGCTCCGCCAGCAATTCCGTCACCGACGCGAGCATTTCCAGCCGGTCACGTTCAACGGTGCCAACGATGAGGATGGCGTCGTCGGGTTTACGGGAGTCGCACCCGGCCGAGAAGATCACGGCCAGGAGGCCCAGCGCAGCAAGATGGCGGCGAACCGTCATGCAACCAGTGTTTTGCAGCCGTCTGTCAAAGTCAAGGAACGAGCCGCAGGACTCATCCCGGTTGCGGACCGTCGTGGGCCACGATCCGGTAACGCAGCGCCAGCTTCGCACCCCACTTCAACGTGAACGGCTCGGCCATGTTGAACCCCGGGGAGAACCAGCCGTCCTCGCGACACATCCACGGGGTCGGGTGATGCGGGTTCGCCGGGTCATCGTGGATCGTGATGCCCGCCCACACGTCCGGCCCGCCGTCCTTGCCGGCCGCCACCGGGCCGCTGTAGTCGCACCACGCCGAGCGCTGGCTGAAAACGGCTTTCTCGTTCACGCGCCCCGCCGCGTCGGTGATCTTGCCGCCGCCGGCCGCCACACCGATGGTTTTCGCCACGCGGCAGGCGAGGATCCCGTACTTGGTCACACCCAATGTCACTTCGGCATCGTGGATGACAAATTCCATTGTCACCACCAGCGACCCGTCGGCGCACAGCGTGAATGTGCGCGTTTCCTCCAGCAGCGGCGCGGAACCCGCCAGCCAGACGTTCTTCGAGGCGACGGTGCCTTGTTCCACGCCGCTTTCCAGCTTCAACAGCCGCTCGTGGCCGCAGGGATTGTCCCGGTCGGCCCAGAACTTCTGCCCGTTCAGGTCGGCATGCCCGATGAAAATGCCGCGATGATGGCTGTGGCCGACGAGGTCCACCGAATGGCCGCAAGCCAGCACGTTGTGGCCCTGCGGCGTCAGCAGCGGGTAGATGAACGGCCGCGGGTAGTTCGCGCCGAAGTGATAGGTGAACACCGGCCGCCCGTCGCGCGTGACGGACACGCGGTCGCCGGGTTCCTGGAAACATTGGATGCGAGGAAAGGGAATGGCCATGGTTTGTCTCCTCAATAGGTTGCCGTGCTCTATTTTCGGCCTCGCTGCGGACGCGGTCAAGCTTTTGTCTCCGATCGCGACAGGAAAGCGCCATGGGCCAAACCGGTTGGCGGTCGGAGTTGACTTGGCGGGCGGGCGAATCTACAAGGACATCGTGATACAGGCTGTCATACTTGCAGGCGGACGCGGCGAGCGGTTGCGGCCGCTGACGGACAACATTCCCAAACCGATGGTGCCAGTCCATGGCCGGCCCTATCTGGCCTACCAGCTCGACGAGCTGAAACGGCAGGGGATCGTGGACATCGTGCTGCTGACCGGCTATCTGGGCGAGACCATCGAAGCCTGTTTCGGCGACGGCTCGGCGGCCGGCATGCGCGTGCGTTACTCACGCGAGCCGTCGCCGCTCGGCACGGGCGGCGCGCTGAAACTGGCCGAGCCGCTGCTGGCGGAGGATTTCCTGCTGATCTACGGCGACTCGTATCTCCCGATCCGTTACGGGGTGGCGATGGACCGGCTCCGCACGACCCAGGCGGCAGCGCTGGTGGTGGCGCTGGACAACACGCCCACCCTCGTGGATGTGCCCAACAACCTGGCCCTTGGCGCGGACGGCTTTGTAGCACGTTACGAGAAGGGCGCGGGGGCGGCGGCGGGCTTGACGCACGTCGAGGCGGGTGTGGTGGCACTGACGCGGCGGCTGGTGCAACGGATTCCAGCCGGTCGCGTGGTGTCACTGGAACAGGAGTTCTTCCCCCGCCTGATCGCCAGCCACCAACTCGCGGCGTTTGCGACCCGGCAGCGGTTCTACGACATTGGAACCCCGAGCCGGTTGAAGGATATCGAAGCGGTGCTGCAATGAAATGGGTGTAGGATATGAGCCGGAACAACACGCCTCAGATTGCAGAACTGTTTTGCGTCCTTGGGATTTCTTTGTGGCTGACCTCATCCCTGTCGACCGCAACCGCTGCCGACACCCAACCGGCCGCTCCATCACCCCATCACTCCATCGCCCCCACCTCTCCCGCCGACTGCCAGGGGTTTGACGAGGCTGCCGGTGTCTGGCGCAACGCCCCGTGGCGCGCGGGCATGCCGCTCGGCGGCATCGGCTGCGGCAAGTTCGAGCTGCTGCCGTCGGGATGGTTCGGACGGTTCACGCTCAACCACAACTGGGACATGCCGCAGTGGGAGGAACCGTTCGTGCCCTCGCGCGGGACGTTTCTCGCGGTGAGCGCCAGCGACGGCATGCGGCGCGTGACCCGCTGGCTGCGGCACGGCTGGCCGGAGAATGAACTGACGGGCGCGGAACAGGTGCGGTGCGTCGAGTTCCGAAGCCTGTTCCCGTTCGCCGAGGTGGCCTTTGCGGACGAGAAACTGCCGGTGCGCGTAAACCTGCGCGCGTGGTCGCCGCTGGTCCCCCACAACACCAAGGATTCGAGCCTGCCAGTCGCCTTCTTCGAGCTGACGCTGGAGAACCCGCTCAACCAGCCGGTGGAGGTGGGCGCGATGATGTCGCTGGAAAACTTCGTCGGCATCGGCGGGGTGCGCGTCCACGAGGGCAAGCAGCGATGGTATTTCGCCGACGGCAGTTCGCAATTCCCGGTCGTGATCCGGGGCAGCACCCTGCAAGGCTTGAGGTTCCTCAGCCCGCGCCAGTTCGAGGGGATCGGAAAAAATGTCTCGGGCGAATACCTGCTGCTCACCGACGGCCCGACCACGGATCGCGGGTGGGACGCGCTCGGCGACGGCAAGTCGCTGGTGGAGGACTTCCGGAACGACGGCGAGTTGAACGGCCAGACCGCCAAAGCCATCGGGGACAAGGTGCGGCCCGCGGGCGCGCTCTGTCGAAAAATCCTGCTGCCACCGCACGCCAAACAGACGGTGTATTTCGTCGTGGTCTGGTGGATGCCCCACCACGTCACCCTCGACCTCAAAGACCACGGCCACTATTACCAGCGCGAGTTCCGCGACTCGGAAAAGCTGGCGGCTTACGCCTTCAATGAGCGCGAGCGGCTGGCGCGCGAAACCGGGGCGTGGCCGCAGTTGATCCAGGACTCGAACCTGCCCGCGTGGTTGAAGCAAGTGG
>CAZAAF010000108.1:3667-10670 GCA_964482575.1 uncultured Verrucomicrobiota bacterium
TGAACTCCGCCGCGCCGATATTCAGCAACACCCTGCTGACGCGTGGGGGCGAATTCGCCATGCAGGAAAACACCGGCCGTGGCGAAGGAGCGCTCGGAACCTTGGGAAAACGGCCGGCATCGGACGATTTTTGTCGGACGTTTTTTCCGGAGCTGGATCGGGCGGAGCTGGAGTTGTTCCGCGCGTGCCAGCAACCGGGCGGTGAAATGCCGCAGTTCTGCGGTAACGTCTATCGCGGTGTCGGCAACACGAATGTCTGGGGAAGCATCACCGGCCAGCCGGGGCTGGCGTGCGTTTACGTCACCGAGGTGCTGAAGCACTACCGCGTTACGGGCGACCGGAAATTCCTCGACGCGTTCTGGCCGGGCGTGAAAAAAGCGGTGGCGTGGGAGCGGGCTGCGAAAAAACCACCATTCGAAACCCTCATCGCGGAAATGGACGGTGCGGCAGCGGCGATGGCGCGGATTGAAAATGAACCGGAGCTGGCACACGAATTGGAGACCGAAGCTGCCCAACAGCACTTGTCGGTGTACATGATCCCCACGCCACACAGCCGCATGTGGCCGGAGGGCATACACCGAACATATGAACGCATCTATCGCTACAACAAAAGCGCATGGGGCTTGGCCTCCACCGGGAACGCGAAATTCGCCAAACCGCCGGTAAGCAACGAGTCGGACATGTACACGCTGGGAGAGTGCATGCTGCTCCTGGAAGTTACCGGCGCTTATCTCGACGCGCCGGGCGGACGGCTGATGGTGTCGCCTCAGCTGCTGCCGGTCATGACGGAACTGCACGCCCCGGTTTTCTTCGCGCGGTTCTGGGGGTGGCTCGACTGCAACGCGCAGGAATTCCGGCTGAAGATTGTCCGGCACTTCGGCGAGCCGCTGGAGTTGCGCGAACTCGCGGCAGACGCCAAGGCCGCCCCGATCCGGCTGCCGGAACCGTTTGTGGCGCGCGAGGGCGCGGTGTTGGATTTGTCGCCCTGGCGCCGGGAACTTTGGATGACGGTTCCCGAACCACCCTTGGCGGCCCATGAGGAACTACGCTGGTCGCGTACGGGCATCGGCACGTTGCTGTGGAACGCCACGGCCAGCAGCGACGAACCATTCCCGCCCAGCGACGCGTTTGACGGTTATCCGGAGACACGGTGGGAGACGCCTGCGCAAGGCCGGATGTCGGACTGGTTCCAACTGGATCTCGGCAAGGTGACTCCCTTGGAGCGCATTGAGGCAATGACCACGCCAAACGCGAAGCTGCGGGTGGAGTTTTCCAGCGATGGCCAGCGCTGGCAGACGTTGCCGACTCCGACAACCGCCTCCACCAGCGGTGTCTGGGGTTTGGATTGGTTTTCCGGACCGGTGCGGTTCCTGAAAATGGTGCCTGCGCGGGACATGAATCAGTCGTGGGTCATCCGGGAAATATCTGCGAAATGATGCAAAAATCCGTGAGTTTTTGGGAATTATGACAGTTTCGTTAAAACCCCTTGACGACACCACCGGTTGTGGTATGCTGGATGAACAGCCCCAAAATACTGTGGTTGCTAACAAGTTATTCACCGTCTGTCGGTGAACAACACAGGTGGGATGGGCCAATTAATAAGAATAGCTAGTTTTGCTGTTTCATTTTTCGGTCAAGGAGGTCGCTCGATGATTCAAGCCAAAGATCAGGTTCCGGTCGCTCGCAATCCACATTTCAAGCGTATGAGCAGCAAGAAAAAATCCATTTCGGGCAACGGCGCCAGCGCGGTCAGTGAAGGGCTGGCGGTCAAACGCGTGTTCAGTTCGGCGAACGTTCATCCGTTCGATGAACTGGAATGGGATCGCCGCACCGCGGAGATCAGCGACGACGGCGGCAAGGCGATTTTCAAACAAGAGAACGTCGAAGCGCCCAAGAGCTGGTCGGTGCTGTCGACGAAGGTGGTCGTCTCGAAGTATTTTTACGGCGAACTCGGCACCAACGAGCGCGAAACGTCCGTCCGGCAGCTCATCCACCGCGTCGCGCGCACCATCGCCGATTGCGGCGTGAAGGACGGCTACTTCAAGACGCCGGAAGACGGCGAGACGTTCTACCAGGAGCTGACGTGGCTCTGCGTGAACCAGTACGGCGCGTTCAACTCGCCGGTCTGGTTCAACGTCGGCCTGTATCATCAATACGGCGTCGGCAAGGACTCCTGCCCCGGCAACTGGCACTACGATGCCAGCCTCGGCGAAGCCAAGCGCGCCTCCACGCAGTACGAATTTCCCCAGGGCAGCGCCTGCTTCATCCAGAGCGTGCGCGACACGATGGAGGACATCATGCGCCTGGCCTCGAGCGAGGCGATGCTGTTCAAATTCGGCTCCGGCACCGGCACCGACCTGTCGCCGTTGCGCAGCTCGCGCGAGAAGCTCTCCGGCGGCGGGCGGCCGAGCGGGCCACTCTCGTTCCTGAAGGTGTACGACCAGATCGCCAACGTCGTCAAAAGCGGCGGCAAGACGCGGCGCGCGGCGAAGATGAACACCCTCAAGGACTGGCATCCCGACATCCTGGAGTTCATCGAGTGCAAGACGAAGGAAGAGAAGAAGGCGTGGGCGCTGATCGAGCAGGGCTACGATGCCAACTACAACGGCGACGCCTACGGCTCGATCATGTACCAGAACGAAAACCTCACCGTCCGCGCCAGCGACACGTTCATGCAGTCGGCGGTGGAGGACAAGGACTGGACGACGCACTGGGTGACGGATGCGTCCAAGCCCGGCCCGACCTACAAGGGCCGCGAGTTGCTGCGCAAGATTGCCGAGGGCACGCATATTTGCGGCGATCCCGGCATGCAGTTCGACAGCACGATCCAGCGGTGGCACACCTGCAAGAACACCGAGGCGATCAACTCCACCAACCCGGGCAGCGAATACGTCTTCATCGACAACACCGCCTGCAACCTTGCCTCGTTGAACCTGATGAAGTTCCGTCGCGAAGACGGCACCTTCGACGTGGACCGGTTCAAGGCCGCCGTGCGCGTCTTCATCATCGCGCAGGAAATCATCGTGGACAATGCGAGCTACCCGACGAAGGAGATTGCGGAAAACTCGCACATCTTCTGCACGCTCGGTCTCGGGTACGCCAACCTCGGCGCGCTCATCATGGCCGAAGGCAAGGCGTACGACTCCAACGAAGGCCGCGCAATCGCCGGCGCCCTCACCGCCATCATGACCGGCCAGGCCTACGAGGTCAGCGCCGAGCTGGCCGCGGCCAAAGGCCCGTTCCCCGGCTACTTCGATGCGCGTTGCGCCCATGTGTCCAAGCCGATCGCCAAGGATAACCGCGACTGCATGCTCGACGTGATCCGGCTGCATCGCAGCCACGTGACGCAAATCGACGCGAGCTGCCCGAAGTACCTGCGGGATCATGCGCAGACCTGCTGGAACCGCGCGCTCACCATGGGCGAAAAGCACGGCTACCGCAATGCACAGGTCAGCGTGCTCGCCCCCACCGGCACCATCGCGTTCATGATGGACTGCGACACCACCGGCATCGAGCCGGACATCGCGCTGGTGAAATACAAGCTCCTGGCCGGCGGCGGCATCCTCAAAATCGTCAACCGGACCGTGCCGATGGCGCTGGAGGAACTCGGTTACAACCCCGAGCAGAGCAAGGATATCGTCGAGTACATTGACCAGAACGACACCATCGAGGGCGCGCCGCACCTGAAGGAGGAGCATCTCCCGGTATTCGATTGCGCGTTCAAAGCGCAGAAGGGTGTCCGCTCGCTTCATTACATGGCGCACCTGCGCATGATGGCAGCGGCCCAACCGTTCATCTCCGGCGCGATCTCCAAGACCGTCAATATGCCCGAAACGGCGACGGTCGAGGACATCATGACCACCTACATCGAGGGCTGGAAGCTCGGCCTCAAGGCCATCGCCATCTACCGCGACGGCTCCAAGCGCAGCGCACCGCTCTCGACCAAAAAGGGCGGGGCCACCGGCGCCAAGGAGGAGGTCGGGGAAAGCGATGTCGCGCCCCAGCCATTCCGCCGCCGCATGCCGGAAACGCGCATGGCCGTCACCCACAAGTTCGACATCGCCGGTCACGAGGGTTACCTGCACGTCGGCATGTTCGAGGACAATACGCCCGGCGAATTGTTCATCACCATGGCCAAGGAAGGCAGCACCATTGGCGGTCTGATGGACACTGTCGGCACGCTCACCAGCCTCGCGTTGCAATACGGTGTGCCGATCGACGCCCTGGTGAAGAAGTTCGCCTACCAGCGGTTCGAGCCGAGCGGGTTCACCAAGAACCCCGACATCCGCACGGCCTCCAGCATCGTGGACTACGTTTTCCGCTGGCTCGGCTGCCAGTTCATCCCCGGCTTCCGCGAGGCGACCAATCCCGGCGCCGGCCAGCAGGAACTGCCGATGAAGGAACTGGAGGAAGCCATCAAGAAGAAGGTGAACCGGCCCGTCCCGGAACTTCCGCGGGCGGATGACGTGCCGGTGCCGGCGCATGCCGCGCTTCCCAACGGCAATGGCAAGGGACACGTGAAAACGTTGAGCGATTCCGTGTCGCACTTCATGAAGGATGCGCCGACCTGCCCGAACTGCGGCCATATCGTCGTCCGCAACGGTGCATGCTTCAAGTGCCTCAACTGCGGCGAGAGTCTCGGCTGCTCCTAGGCGTTGGCGCCAGGCAGGACCGCGGGCAAATCAGGTTGCCCGCGGCAAAACAGGGCCCCGGCCTCCCGACCTGCACACACGCCGTCGGACCGGAGGACGCGCTTAGCGCGCCTTGGGCGTGATCGCCACCTGCACGATGCGCTGCCGGGCCATGGACACGACGGCGATAACGCCATGGGGCGTCTCGACACTATCGCCCACGCGAGGGAGACGATAGAGCCGGTCCATCACGTAACCCGCAATGGTGTCCACCCGGCCAGCCTCCAGCGACCAGCCAAACCGATCGTTCAATTCGCGCAACCGCACATCGCCGCGAACCAGCAGCCGGCCGTCGGGTTGCTCCTGAATGTCCGGCGCATGCACCTCGGTCGCCTCCGGCACTTCGCCAAAGACCTCCTCCACGACATCGCTTAGCGTCACCAATCCCGCCACACCCCCGTGTTCATCGGTGACGACGGCCACATGCCGGTGCCGTTGCTGAAAACTGCGCAACAGGTCGTCGAGCCGGACGGTCTCCGGCACAAACAACGGCGCCCGGACCTGTTGGCGGATGTCAAACGCCGCCGGCTTCTGACGCAAATGCCGGAGTACGTCCTGCACATACAGGAATCCGATGATGTTATCCATCGTGCCCTCATAGACCGGCAGTTGCTGGTGATGGCTGGCCGCCATGCGGTCGAGCAAATCTGCCGTCGGCAATGTCACGTCGAGGGCGACAAGGTCCGTGCGCGGCACCATGACATCGCGCGCCATCAGATCTGGCACACGGAATGCCCGCTCCACCAATCGTCCCTCCAATTCATCGATGACGCCCGCCTGACGGCTCTGACGAACCAGTATCTGGAGTTCGTCCACCGAATGAACTCCATGCATCTCGCTGCCAGGTTCCAGTCCCATCAGACGTACGACGCCGTTGCTAAACGCATTCAATCCCCACACCAATGGCCGCATCAATACAATCGTCAGCCTCATCAGCGGCATGACCCAAAGTGCGGTGGCTTCGCCACGCTGCACGGCAACGACCTTCGGAATCTGTTCGCCAAACACCACATGCAGGAATGTGATAAGTGCGAACGCCAACGTCACCGCAATGGTATGGGCAGTGGCTTCCGCAGCCAGCGACGACATCCAACCAAACAGCGGCAATAGCCAACGTGCCATCACAGGCTCACCCACCCAGCCCAACCCCAGACTGGCCATCGTGATGCCCACCTGCGCGCCAGCGATATATGTCCCGAGGTCGTGCATGGCGGCCAATACCGTCTTCGCACTTGTCTGGCCCGCCGCAAGCAATTCCTCCATCCGACTGCGGCGCACACTGACGAGTGCAAACTCCGCCGCAACGAAGAAAGCGTTGGTCAATACCAACGCCACCACGCCAAGCAGCGTCAGCAAATCCATTGTAAGCGTGTCCATACGTATCCCTTCGCTAGATGGCTGGATCCCAATTGAAAAAGAAAGACCGGTTTATGCCCGTTTGGGCAGATAGATGTGGACGGGCGAACCAAACAGGGCCTCGGCCGACTCGCCAATGGCTTCGGCAAACGTCGGGTGCGCAAAAATCGTGTGCGCCACCTGCTCCGCCGTCGCGCCGACGGAGACCGCCAGGGTGACCGCCGCAATCAAATCGCCCGCGCCCGGGCCGATGATCTGGCCGCCGAGCAACTGGTGTGTCCTGGCGTCGGCAACGAGTTTCACAAAACCGTCCGTTTCGCCGCTGGCCTGCGCGCGTCCGAGCGCAGCCATCGGGAACTTGCCGGTGCGCACGGCGCGGCCCTGCGCCTGCGCTTCCGCCTCCGTCAGGCCCACGGTGGCCACTTCCGGATGCGTGAACACCACGCCGGGGACAGCCGCGTAATTCATCGCCGCATGGCCCCCGAGCGCATTCGCCACCGCGACGCGCCCCTGGGCGCTGGCGACGTGCGCGAGCGGGAACTTGCCAACAATGTCACCGATGGCATAGATGCCCGGCGCGCTCGTTTCCATCCGTTCGTTGACCTCCACATGGCCCCGCGCCGTCAGCTTCACGCCGGCAACATCACAACCGATGTCACCCGTGTTTGGCACGCGCCCGACGGAAATCAAGACACGGTCATAAGCAGGATCGAAGTCATGGACCGTCTCCCCCACGCGAACCTCGATGCCCGCCTTGCGGAAAAACCTGGCGAGCGCCGCGCCCAACTCGGGATCCATGCCGGGCAACAAGCCCGCCAGCGCCTCCACCACGGTCACCTCCGCCCCGAGGGCGCGAAAGATGCAGGCGAACTCGCAGCCGATGTAACCGCCGCCGACAATCAGGATTTTCTTTGGAGGTTCGGCCAGATGCAACGCGTGATTGCTGTGGATGACGC
>CAZAAF010000109.1:0-10663 GCA_964482575.1 uncultured Verrucomicrobiota bacterium
TCACCCACGGTGCGGTGCTTCTGGTTCTGGCGCAGGGGGCGCTGGCCCTGGCCGAGCGCCGGGATCCCTCCTCCTGTTCGGCCCTGTTGCAGGCCGTGGAACGGCACGGCAACCACATGTTGCGCGAGTGTGTGATCATCGCGTTACGCCGGCTGTCGCCGTTGCCCGTTGAGGAACTTACCGGTGCGGCGCTGCACTCGAAGTGCGGCCCCGTGCGCGAGGTCGCCCTGCGCACGTTGCAGGTTCACGCCAAACCCGGGCTGGTGCCGGTTTTCAAGGAGGCCTTGCGGGACGAGGCCCGCTTCCCGCGATTTGCCGCCGCCGAGGCCCTGGGCAACATCCCCCACGGCCCGGAAGCCGTCGAGGCGCTCATCACCGCGCTGGACCACAGCGATCCCGCGGTCGCCAATCGGGCCGCGGTGTCCTTGGGAAAACTCGCCGCGCTCGAGCCGGCCGGGCCGAAATCCCTGCGTCCGAAAATCCTGGCCGCGCTGACCGCCGCCTTTGAGAAACATGGCGATGCGAAACGGAGCGATGCCGATTGGGGCTGGCGTCCCGTTGGCAACGCCCTATTGGATTGCGGCGGGGAGGGCGTCGCCGTCCTGCGCCGAATGCGCGATCAACCCGCCAACCGGCGTCTGGCGGACCTCGCCTGGCGGGTTGTGGATTTGACGCAGCGGCCCCACTCCTTCAGCACGGTCAGCGCGGAGGAGAATGAAGCCGCCATGAAACGCCGGCCGCAGGCCGGGCGCGACATCCGCGTCGGCACGGACGTGAAGACCATCGCCGAGGCCATCAAGGCGGCGAAGCCCGGCGACACGATCCACCTGCAGCCCATCGTCTATTACGATTACGCGGGATTCTACGGGAAGAAAGGAGAGCCCGGCCGGCCGGTCACGCTCGACGGCCACGGCGCGACGCTCGACGGCTCCGACCCGCTCGACCCGGCGGCGTGGAAGGAGGTCTCGCCCGGCCTGTTTGCCAACGATCATCTGGTCCCCGCCCGCAACCTGGACGATGCGGTGTTGATGCGCTGGTTCTTCCTGTGGGACGGGAAGATGAACCACATGGGACGCACGTCGAAGGGCAGGAAGGCGCCGTTCAAAAAAGCGGAGGACCTGCAGCCCGGCGAATGGACCTTCGTGGAGGACAAATCCCGCGAGCCGTCGGGTTCCAAGCGGATCGCCGGCACGTTTTATGTGAAAATCCCGGCGGGACAGAAACTGGCCGACGCCCATATCCGCGCCCCGATGCGCAGCGCGGGGGTGCAGATGAGCGGCGACAATGCCCATCTGGTCATCCGCAACATCACCGCCACGCATCCCTACAACGACGGCTTCAACATCCACGGCGACTGCCGCGACGTCGTTTTCGAGAACATCCGCGCCATCGATTGCGGCGACGACGGCATCAGCGCGCACGAGTCGGCGGAATACCGGGTGGACGGCCTCGTCTCCATCGGCAACAGCACCGGCATCACCGATACCGTGGCGGCGCACACGAGCTACAACCACGTCTTCATCGCCGGCTGCCTCGGCCACGACCTGTTTTTCCTGAACAACGGCCGCTACAAGGTCGAGAACGCCGTCGTGCTGTCGTCGTCGGAACATTCCCTGACCGTGACCGGGCGCGAGGGCGAGCACTGCGAGTTGAACCTCGACAACGTCCTCATCCGCCGCGTCGGCAAGGCCGAACCCGCGCAGGTGCAAAAAAACGCCGTGTTGCACGCGAAACGGTTCACGCTGGAAAACACGGGGCTGCTCACGTCAGGCGACGTGACGTTTGAAGACTGTTTCATCAACGGCCAGGCCAAACCCGACGGCTCGAAAGCGGTGGGCGCGGACAAAGCCAGGCTCCTCCGGGACGTCGTTCCGTCGGAATACCAATCCCGATTTACCCAGCCATGAATCAACACACCGCATCGTGGATCGCCCTGGTCCTGGCCTTGGTAACTGTCAGTGACGGAGCTGCCGCGCCCGCCGACGTGTCGCCTGACGGACCTTGGCAGGCGATGTACGACGGGTGTTTCGCGCGCGGTGTCACCGGCTGGTCTTCCGAGACGACGCGGTCGGAGAAGACGCCGGAAGGCTTGCGCGTGACAGACCCGTCCACGCAGAAAGGCAGTGGGCGGTTCTACCAACTGGACTGGCATGCGGACCCCGCCCGGGGTGCAACGGTCGAGGCGCGGTTGAAGGCCGTCTCGTGCTCGGCCTCCTGGGGTGTGGCGCTCCTGGTGTCGGATGGCGAGCATGAGGAGGGCGTGACGTTCTTTCCCGACAAGATCGCCCTCGTTTCGGCGGGACGGAGCGCGCCCTTCGACGCAGCGGGCGGTTTCCACACGTATCGGGTCCGTATCTGCGGCGTGGACATCCGGGTGTGGGCGGACGACCAACTCCTCCTCGACGGCGCGGGCCGGTTCACGGCCGAGGCTCATCACAAGCGCAATCAAGTCGGCTTTGGATGCGCCAGTTCGTCGGCCACGGGCGAAGCGGTCTGGCAGTCGGTGCGTTTTCAGGGCGGGCGGATCGAATCCGCCCTCGCCGGTCCACCGGATGTCGCCGGCCTCGACGTGCGCCTCGGTGAAACGACACCCCTCCTGCCCGCCGGCCAGTACGTCAGCCTGTTCAAGTTCAACGATGGCAGCCTGGTCGTCGGCAACCAGCGTTCGACCGACGCCGGCAGGACGTGGAAGCCCGGGCGCGGTTTTCACGTCGGCGCGTTCCAATTCCCGGATGGCGAGATCGTCCAGCTTGGGTTTCGCACGGCGGCCACGGATCGGGACGGCTGGTTCACCGCCGACCTGGTCTGTTCCACCGACAACGGCCTGACCGCGAAGAAAGAAACCGTCTCCCTCCACATTCCCGAGGCCACCGGCGGCACGGGCGATGACGGCAGTCATTTCCCGGGTCCCGTGGCCGACCACGCCATCGTCCAACTCCGCGATGGCAGCCTGCTGGCCAGCCTGTACGGCCAGTTCAAGACCGACCGCGTGCTCGTGCCGACCATGCCCGGGAAGTGGAAGTGCTTCAAATACCGCACCTTCGTGGTGCGCTCCACCGACCGCGGACGGACGTGGAACTACCTCGCCACCGTCGCCTACGATCCGGACGTCGGCCTGGAAAGTTTTTGCGAGCCGGACCTGTTGACCCTGCCGGAGGGCGACATCCTGTGCTTCATGCGCACGGGTGGCAGCGGCGGCAGGTTCACGCCGCTCCACCTGAGCCGGTCGAAGGACGACGGCCGGACATGGTCGCACCCCGAACCGGTGGCCGACCGGGGCGTCTGGCCGAATGCCTGCCGCATGAAGAACGGCGTCCTGGTCTGCACCTACGGCCGTCCCGGCAACTGGCTGATGTTCAGCCTGGACGATGGCCGGACATGGAAATCCCCTTTTTGTTTCTACGACCGCGGGACTACCAGCTATAATTCCGTCGAAGAAGTCGAGCCCGACACCTTGCTGGTCGTGTATGACGGCCAGTTCCTCGACGGGAATGGGGATCTGAAAAGCGGTGTCTTCGGAACCCGCCTGACAGTCAAACGGAAATGAATATGAAACGTGCCTGCATCATTGCTTTCGCATGGATGGCGTGGATTGTGGCGGCTTCCGCCGCCGGGCCGGTCGCGAAGCCCAACGTCCTCATCCTCCTCGCCGACGACATGGGGTTCTCCGACGCCGGCTGTTACGGCGGGGAAATCCAGACACCGAATCTCGACAAACTCGCCGCGAACGGCCTGCGGTTCACGCAGTTCTACAACACGGCGCGTTGCTGGCCGTCGCGCGCGTGCATCATGACCGGCTACTACGCGCAGGCGGTGCGGCGCGACGGCATGAAGGGCATCGCCGGCGGCGGGAACGGCGTGCGGCCGAAGTGGGCACGGTTGCTGCCGGAGCTGCTCAAGCCGCTCGGTTACCGCACGTATCACTCCGGCAAGTGGCACATCGATGGCAAGCAGCTCGCGGGCGGCTTCGACCGCTCCTATTGTCTTGAAGATCACAACCGCAACTTCAACCCGAAGCAGCATCTCGAGGACGACGTGCTCCTGCCGCCGGTGGAGCCGGGCAGCGGGTACTACACGACCGCCGCCATTGCCGAACACGCAGTCAAGTACTTGAAAGAGCATGCGGAGAAACACGCCGGCCAGCCTTTCTTCGGCTACGTGGCCTTCACCGTGCCGCATTTTCCGCTCCAGGCGCCGGCGGAGGACGTCGCCCGCTACCGCGACACCTATCGCACGGGTTGGGACGCCATCCGCGAGGCGCGATGGAAGCGGATGAAATCCATGGGTATCGTCAACTGCCCGCTCCCGCCCCTCGAGCGCGAAGTCGGTCCGCCCTACTTCTTCGCGAAGGCGTTCGAAATCCTCGGCCCCGGCGAATCCCGCTGGCCGGTGCCGTGGACTGAACTCAGCGAGCGACAGCGCGAGTTCCAGTCCTCGAAAATGCCCGTCCACGCCGCGATGGTGGACCGCATGGACCGCGAGATTGGCCGCGTGCTCGGCCAGCTTCAGGCGATGGGCGCCCTCGACAACACCGTGATTTTCTTCCTCTCCGACAACGGCGCGAGCGCCGAGATCATGGTGCGCGGGGACGGCCACGATCCCGCCGCCGCGCCCGGTTCGGCGGGCAGTTACCTCTGTCTCGGCCCCGGGTGGTCGAGCGCCTCGAACACGCCGTTGCGCCGGCACAAGACCTGGGTCCACGAGGGCGGCATCTCCACGCCGCTCATCGTCCACTGGCCCGCCGGCATCCCGGCCCACGGCGAGCTGCGGCTCAATCCCGGCCACATCACCGACCTGGTCCCGACCATCCTCGAACTGGCCGGGGGCGCGTGGCCGCAGACGTTCGACGGCCAGCCGGTACCGCCGCCGCACGGCCGGAGCCTCGTGTCCGCGTTCGCGCACGACGGCGCGGCGAAGCATGACGCCCTCTGGTGGCTCCATGAGGACAACCGCGCCCTCCGCGTCGGCGACTGGAAACTCGTCAGCGCCGCCAAGCAGGGCGGCCAGTGGGAGTTGTACGATCTCAGTAAGGACCGCGGCGAATCCCACGACCTCGCCGCCGCCATGCCCGACAAGGTTCGCGAGATGGAACAGCTTTGGAACCAGCAGGCCGAACAGTGCCGCACCCTCGCCCTCGCCGACGGCCAGGGCGCGCCAAAACCTCCCGCCAAGGGCGCCAAAAAAACCCGGAAGGAACAGGATTGACGCGGGCCGACGGGACAAAACCGGCGGTTCGTCCATCGTCCGGCAGAAGGGGACACACACCCGGAGACGCGCCCGGTAACGCGGACTTCCAGTCTGCGCTACAGCCCGCCGCCACGGCGCTTCCGGTTGTTCGCGGAATCCGGTTTTTCAACAGCCGGTTCTCCGGCCTGCTCCGGCCATGAAGAAATTTCGCGCCTTCACCCATTGAAAACAGCGAAGGCCCAAGCGGTTGTTGGGAATAGCGAAACCCATGCGGGTTTCCGGTGTTGATTCAATACCTGATCATGAAACGCCGGACGCTTTCTGTCTTCCTGTGTGTGTTGTTGTTTCCAATGCTTTTGTGCGCCGCCGATGCACCCGGGGGAAAAGACGGGGCCGCGCCTCACGTCACCGGCGGCCTCGACCGGCTGGGCGTCCGCCGGATGTTTCCCACCAAACCGGGCGGGCGCGAATGGCTGGCGAATTGGAGCGGAACGCCCCGCACCTTCACGGGCGTGGACCCGAACGATCCGTGGTTTGACTGCAATCACGGGGATGGAACCTACGAAGTGGATGGACACAGCCGGCTGACGGCGAGCGGGCCCACGGTGCGGATGTATGTGCACGATCCGAAAAAGCAGACGGAATGGGACGAGAACCTCGAGATCACCGTCTATTTCACGCGCATCACCGAGACGAAATCACTGTCCTATTCCGGCCTGCAGATTTCCGCGCGCACCGACCACGGCACCACCGGCGACGAACGGAAGAACCTTTGCGATGACCGGGGCTACTTCGCGAAAATCACGGTGGACGGCCGCTGGGAATTTGAGAAGGAGATCGCGCACCATCGGGACGGCGGCAACGACAGCGTCGCCACGGCACGCCCGTGGCGGGAGTTGCCGAAAAACACGTGCGTCGGGGTCAAATACGTGTTGCGGAACCTGCCGCGCGACTGCGTGAAACTCGAACTCTACCGCGATCTCACCGGCGGCAGGGAGGGCGGCGTCTGGGAAAAGATGACGGAGTTCACGGACACCGGCCGCAATTTCGGCGTGGGCAGGACGCCGCCGGCTCCCGGCGTGAGGCCGGAACTGCCGCTCCTCCACAAATTCGTCCTGCCCGATTCTGAAAAGAAGAAGCCGATGATGAGCGTCTATTTCCGGCACGAATACGGGACGATGGTTTACGAGAAGCTCAGTGTCCGGGAGATCGAGCCATTGGAAAAATAACGGTCGTATCAGGCCGCAAAGTCAGCGGGCCTTCGGAGCCAATATGAAAATCCACGGTCCCAAACGCATGGCGAGTGTCCTGGCCGCCCTGGTGGCCGTCCTGGGGTGCCTCGAGGCGTCGCCCCTCGCCGCCGCGGACGCGCGCAAGCTCAACGTCCTCTTCATCGCGGTGGACGACATGAACAACGACCTCGGTTGCTACGGGCATCCGATGGTGTCGTCGCCGGGCATTGACCGCCTGGCGCGGATGGGGGTGAAGTTCGACCGCGCGTACTGCCAGTTCCCGCTCTGCTCGCCCAGCCGCACGTCGCTGATGACGGGACTGCGGCCCGACACGACGCGGGTGTTCGACCTGCATACGCATTTCCGGACGGGCATGCCGGAGGTGGTGACGTTGCCGCAGATGTTCATGAAGGCCGGCTACTACGCGGCGCGCGTCGGGAAGATGTATCACTACGGCAATCCCGGCGACATCGGCACGCCCGGCCTCGACGACGCGCCCTCGTGGAACCACACCGTCAATCCCGCCGGCCGGGACCACACGTCGCTCGAACTCGACGTGATGAACTACACGCCGAAACGCGGTCTCGGCAGCGCAATGGCGTATCTCGCCGACCAGCAGGGAAAAGACGAGCAACACACCGATGGCAAGGTGGCGGCGGAAACCATCAAGCTGCTCGAGGAGCACAAGGACGGGCCGTTCTTCATCGGCTGCGGTTTTTACAAGCCGCACTGCCCGTGGATCACACCGGGGAAATACTTCGACCTCTACTCGCTCGACAAGATCCAGGTCGCTATTGGGCCGGAAGCACACCTGAAGGAGATCCCGAAACCGGCGCTCGGGAGCACCAACCCCTGGCCGTGGTTCGGCGTCACGGAGCCGCAGGCGCGCGAGTGCAAGCGGGCCTATTTCGCCGCCATCTCGTTCGTGGATGCGCAGATTGTCCGCGTGCTCGACGCGATGGACCGGCTGAAACTCTGGGACAACACGATCGTCGTCTTCTGGAGCGACCACGGGTATCACCTCGGGGAACACGGGCTGTGGATGAAGCAGAGCCTGTTCGAGAATTCCGCGCGCGTGCCACTGGTGATCGTGGCGCCGGGCGCGAAGGGCAACGGCCGCGCGTCCGCGCGCACGGTGGAGTTCGTGGACCTGTACCCGACGCTCGCCGACCTGTGCGGGCTGACGCCGCCGAAGAACCTCGCCGGCGCGAGCCTCAAGCCCCTGCTCGACGACCCGGCGGCGGCATGGACGAAACCGGCGTTCACCCAGGTCTGGCGCCGCGGTTTTTCTGGCCACAGCGTGCGCACGGAACGCTATCGCTACACCGAGTGGGACAACGGGGACAAGGGCGTGCAGCTTTACGATTACGAAACCGACCCGGACGAATATCACAACCTCGCCACCGATCCGAAGTTCGCCGAGGTGGTTGCCGGACTGAAGGCGCTTCTTCGCAAGAACTGGGCGACCGAATTCCGGCCGGAGCCCGAGGCGAAGAGGAAGAAGGGAAAATAGCGCATCCGCTCATGAGACCCACACGCTGGATGGCCATGGGTTGTGTGTCGCTTCTTTGGGGGCTGGTGGCGCTTGCCGGCACACCCAAACCGCCGGTCAATCTGTTGTTTCTGATGACGGACCAGCAGCGCTGGGACGCGCTCGGGTGCGCGGGTAACCCGGTGCTCAAGACCCCGAACCTCGACCGACTGGCGCGCGAGGGCGTGCGGTTCGCCCGCTTCTATTCCTCCTGTCCGGTCTGTTCGCCGGCGCGCACGACGATCCTGACCGGCCGCAGCGTCGGCACGCACAAGGTCACCGACAACAAGGAGATCACGCGCGGCGATCTGCCCGACCTGGTGACGTTCGACCAGGTGCTGCTGCGCCACGGGTACCACGGCGAGTACCACGGCAAATATCACAGCCCTTACAAGATGGCGCTCGATTACAACCAGCCCGTGCGCTGGGTCAACGGCAAGCCGCCCCCGGGCGCCAAAACCGACATGAACGAGGGACAGGCGTTCAAGGCCTACATCGAGGCCCATGTGCCGGAGCGCCCGCTCAGGCCGGGCGAGTTGGTGGCCAACCTCTATGGACGGCCTTACACCCCGGACCCGATTGACGGGGCCTACGGCATGACGCAGGAGCAGGTCGCCCAACTGGGCCGCGGCAAACAGGTGAAGCGCGACCTCGAGATCGGCCAGGGCACCACGTACGGCTGCCTGGATGTCCCGGCGGAGCACACGCTCACCGCGTGGACGGCGAGGGAGGGCATCGAGGGACTCGAACGGCTTCACAAGGCCGGCGGGCCGTTCACGCTGACCATTTCCATCGGCCCGCCCCATCCGCCCATGGCCGTGGCGAAACCGTACTACGGCATGTATCCGCCGGAGTCGATTCCCTTGCCGCCCAGCCTGAACGACCGCGGCGCCAATTCTCCCTACTGGCGGCAGACAGGCCGGGAAGCCAGCCCTTACCGCGACCCGCAGAAAATCCGCCGGATGATCTCCGACTACTACGGCCTCGTCGCGGAAGTGGATGACTGGATCGGTGCCATCCTGGACCGGCTCGACGAACTCGGCCTCGCGGACAACACCCTGGTGATCTTCACCAGCGACCACGGCGAGATGCTAGGCGACCACGGCGTGCACTCGAAGATGAAATTCTACGAAGGCGCGGCCCACATCCCGCTGTTGATGCGCCTGCCCGGCGTGATCCCGGCGGGCAAGGTCGTGGATGCGCCCGCGGCGCAGATTGATTTGTTCGCGACGATTCTCGACTACCTTGGCCAGGCCGGTCCCGAGTCCGAGGGCCGGAGCCTGCGCCCGCTGGTGCAGGGCACGGACGATGGAGCGGACCGCATCGCCGTCTCGGAATGGCACTCCACCCACCTGCCCGGCTTCATGGTCTTTGACGGCCGCTGGAAACTCCTCTTCGGCCAGACGGCCGACGCGCCGTCGATGGACGCGCTTTACGATTTGCGGAACGATTCGAACGAGATCCACAACCTCATCGGCGGCAATCCTGACCGCGAAAAATATCGCGCCGAAGCCGAGCGCATGAAACACTGTCTCGTCGCATGGCTGGAGCGCGTGAAGTCGCCCTGCCTGGAAGGCGTCAAGGCGCGGCCCGTGATCGGCGCGGGCGACGCGCCGCGAACCCAGCGGCGGTGAACACGGAAAGGAATCGAACATGAACGTGCATCGGATGACCCAATGGATGGTGATCGGCATGACCGCGATGGTTGTCTCGGCCGCGGATCAACCTCCCAAAGCAACCTCGGCCAAAGGACCCCAATCAACGCCGTCCCCGGCGCCGACGCAGGCAGACGTACCCTACGGCCCGCACCCGAAGCAGGTGCTCGATTTCTGGAAAGCCGAGTCATCGAAACCGACGCCGCTGGTCTTCTTCATCCACGGCGGCGGCTGGGTCAATGGCACCAAGAACAAGGTCACCGGCGTGGCCGATTACCTCAAGGCGGGCATCTCCGTCGTGTCCGTCGAGTACCGTTTCATCGCGGAGGCGACGAAAGACGGCGTGGTGCCGCCGGTGAAGGGATGCCTGCATGACGCCGCGCGCGCGCTGCAATTTGTCCGCAGCAAGGCCGCCGAGTGGAACATTGACAAGGCGCGCATTGGCGCCACCGGCGGCTCGGCGGGCGCGTGTTCGAGCCTGTGGCTGGCGTTCCATGGCGACCTCGCCGACCCGAAGAGCAGCGATCCTGTGGCGCGCGAGTCCACGCGGCTCTGGTGCGCGGCAGTGGTCGTGGCGCAGACGACGCTGGACCCGCAGCAGATGAAGGAGTGGACGCCGAACAGCAAATATGGCGGTCACGCGTTCGGGTTCACGGGTGACAAGGAGAAGAAGCTCTCGTCGTTCGAGGTGTTCCTCGCCAAGCGCGACACCATCCTGCCGTGGATCGCGGAGTATTCCCCCTACGCGCTGGTCACCGCCGACGATCCGCCCATCTACCTCTTTTACGGCACGCCGCCGGCGCTCGGCCAGGACCAGAAGGACCCGACGCACACGGCCAACTTCGGCGTCAAGCTGCAGCAGAAATGCCGCAGCACCGGTGTCGAATGCGAACTGGCTTATCCCGGCGCGCCCGACGTCAAACACAAGACCGCCCAGGAGTACCTCATCGACCGGTTGAAGGCCCCGAAACAGAAGGAATAGGCCGGCCCAAATAATAAGAGGAGTCGTCATGGCGTTGCTCACCCGCTGTCTGGTTTGGACACTGATCATCGTCGCG